>NZ_JBEYYJ010000028.1:0-136522 GCF_040645475.1 Streptomyces sp. NPDC046759
GGGCGCGCGCCTGGCGCCGGACCGTACCTTCACCCGGCCCCACAGCGAACAGCTGCGGGTGGCGCCCCAGCCTCTTGAGTGAGCCGGTCCCGCGCTGGGCCGTCCTGGACCGTGCGAGAGCGCCCGCGGCCGACCAATGGCGACGGACAGTGACAGACGAGCCGCAGCCACCAGCGGCGAAACCCCAGGTCGGAGCCTCCGCACCTAACGGGTTTCCGCCCAGGGGTGGCCGTACGGCAAGATGGGGTGTATCTGCCCACTGCCAGATTTCAAGCTGCCGGACGGTTTCTCTTGGCTGAGTTCATTTACACCATGCGCAAGGCGCGCAAAGCGCACGGCGACAAGGTGATCCTCGACGACGTCACCCTGAACTTCCTGCCGGGAGCGAAGATCGGTGTCGTCGGCCCGAACGGCGCTGGTAAGTCGACCGTGCTGAAGATCATGGCGGGGCTCGAGCAGCCCTCCAACGGTGACGCGTTCCTGTCGCCGGGTTACAGCGTCGGCATCCTGCTGCAGGAGCCGCCGCTGAACGAGGAGAAGACCGTTCTGGAGAACGTCCAGGAGGGTGTCGCCGAGATCAAGGGCAAGCTCGACCGGTTCAACGAGATCGCCGAGCTGATGGCGACCGACTACTCCGACGCGCTGCTCGACGAGATGGGCAAGCTGCAGGAGGAGCTGGACCACGCCAACGCCTGGGACCTCGACGCCCAGCTGGAACAGGCGATGGACGCCCTCGGATGCCCCCCGGGCGACTGGCCCGTCACCAACCTCTCCGGTGGTGAGAAGCGCCGCGTCGCGCTCTGCAAGCTGCTGCTGGAGCAGCCCGACCTGCTGCTCCTCGATGAGCCCACCAACCACCTCGACGCCGAGTCCGTGAACTGGCTGGAGCAGCACCTGGCCAAGTACCCGGGCACCGTCGTGGCCGTCACCCACGACCGGTATTTCCTGGACAACGTCGCCGGCTGGATCTGCGAGGTCGACCGCGGCCGCCTGCACGGCTACGAGGGCAACTACTCCAAGTACCTGGAGACCAAGGCCGCCCGCCTCAAGGTCGAGGGCCAGAAGGACGCCAAACGGCAGAAGCGCCTCAAGGACGAGCTGGAATGGGTGCGGTCGAACGCCAAGGGGCGCCAGGCCAAGTCCAAGGCCCGTCTCGCTCGCTACGAGGAGATGGCCGCCGAGGCCGACA
Organism: Streptomyces sp. NPDC046759; assembly: GCF_040645475.1. Classification (NCBI taxonomy): domain Bacteria; kingdom Bacillati; phylum Actinomycetota; class Actinomycetes; order Kitasatosporales; family Streptomycetaceae; genus Streptomyces; species Streptomyces sp. NPDC046759. The sequence continues at coordinate 1,190 of NZ_JBEYYJ010000028.1, forward strand.
AGATGCGGAAGCTGGACTTCGAGGAGATCCAGATCCCGCCGGGCCCGCGCCTGGGCAACATCGTCGTCGAGGTCGACAAGCTCAGCAAGGCCTTCGGCGAGAAGGTCCTCGTGGACGGCCTCAGCTTCACGCTGCCGCGCAACGGCATCGTGGGCGTCATCGGCCCGAACGGCGCCGGCAAGACCACCCTGTTCAAGATGATCCAGGGGCTGGAGACTCCGGACTCCGGCGACATCAAGGTCGGCGAGACCGTCAAGATCTCCTACGTCGACCAGAGCCGCGAGAACCTCGACCCGAAGAAGACGCTGTGGGAGGTCGTGTCCGACGGGCTCGACTACATCAACGTCGGACAGGTCGAGATGCCGAGCCGGGCGTACGTGTCGGCATTCGGCTTCAAGGGTCCGGACCAGCAGAAGCCGACCGGCGTCCTGTCCGGCGGTGAGCGCAACCGCCTCAACCTGGCGCTGACCCTGAAGCAGGGCGGCAACCTGCTGCTCCTCGACGAGCCCACCAACGACCTCGACGTCGAGACCCTCTCCAGCCTGGAGAACGCCCTGCTGGACTTCCCGGGCTGTGCCGTCGTCGTCTCCCACGACCGGTGGTTCCTCGACCGTGTCGCCACGCACATCCTCGCCTACGAGGGCGAGTCGAAGTGGTTCTGGTTCGAGGGCAACTTCGAGTCGTACGAGAAGAACAAGATCGAGCGGCTCGGGCCGGACGCCGCGCGTCCGCACCGTGCCACCTACAAGAAGCTGACCCGGGGCTGATCGGTCTTGCGCCACATCTATCGCTGCCCGCTGCGCTGGTCGGACATGGACGCGTACGGACATGTCAACAACGCGATCTTCCTCCGCTATCTGGAGGAGGCGCGTATCGACTTCCTGTCCCTGCGCGGCAAGGAGTCCAAGCAGGGGTCCGTGGTGGCGCGCCATGAGATCGACTACAAGCGGCAGCTCGTCCACCGGCCCGAGCCCGTCGACGTCGAGCTGTGGGTCACGCACATCAGGGCCGCGTCCTTCACCGTCACCTATGAGGTGAAGGACGCGGACGCGGTCTACGTCCGGGCCTGCACCGTGGTCGTCCCGTTCGACTTCGAGACGCAGCGGCCGCGCCGGATCACCGCCGAGGAGCGGGAGTTCCTCCAGCAGTACACGGACGGCGCCGACGACGAGGAGGCCGTCGCCGCATGACGGTGCTGCACCTGGCCGACGAGACGGAGGCGGCCGATCTCGCCGCCTTCCTCTCCCGGCTGCTCCACTACGACCGTGGAGCCGCGGTGCGTCTGCAGGCGGCCGGTACGGCGCTCGCCGTCTTCGGCCGTCCGCCGTCCTTCGAGGTGCTGGCCGTACGCGCGGTACGGCTGGCGAAACCGTACGAGAACGGCCTCGACGTCACCCTCGATGTGACCGTCTCCGCCGGTGAGTTCCTGGAGTCCGTGGACGAGCGCGGCGCCACCGCCGCCGTGACGGCCGCGGTCACCGGTCCCCCGTGGGCCGGGGTGCTGCCGCCGCGCGGCGGCTGGCAGGCCGAGCCGGGACTGCCCGCCCCGGACGCGTTGCGGGCGACCGTCGCCGAGGCGGTCGCCGAGTTCCGCGCGCGCACGGAGGAGCTCGCGCCGGACGGCCGTACCCGCGCGGAGCTGGACCGGATCGGGCGGGACATCTGGTCCCGGGAGATCGGGCGGACCGGGCTCCCGGTGCGGGCCGTGCACGCGGCCCAGTCCCTGGGCTTCCTGCGGCCGGCGACCGAGCCCGCCGACACCGGGCTGTTCTCCTCGGGGACGTGGCTCCGGCTGCGCACCCCGTACGGATCCGTCGCCGTACGGCGGGCCGGGCTCGGTTCGCTGGGTGTCAGCGTGCGCTGAGCCGGCCGGCCGGCGCGGCGCAGATCAGTCCGGTGTGTTGATCATCGACGCGGCGGCGTACGTCAGGTAGTTCCACAACGTCGTCTCGTGCTCCTCGGAGAGCCCGAGTTCCTCGACGGCCACCCGCATGTGCCTCAGCCAGGCGTCGTGCGCCGCCCGGTCCACGGTGAACGGAGCGTGCCGCATCCGCAGCCGGGGATGACCGCGGTTCTCGCCGTACGTGGTGGGGCCGCCCCAGTACTGCATCAGGAACAGCGCCAGCCGCTCCTCGGCCGGGCCCAGGTCCTCCTCGGGGTACATGGGCCGGAGGAACGGGTCCTCGGCGACTCCTTCGTAGAAACGGTGGACGAGCCGGCGGAAGGTCTCCTCCCCGCCGACCTGCTCGTAGAAGGTCTGCTCCTGAAGCGTGCCGCGCCGAATCTCATTCACCTGTACATGGTCTCAGACCGGGGGACCCAGGACTCGAGGCCTAGGACCCCACGGCCCGGGCCGCCCGTACCGCGGACCCGCTCGCCCCTACTGTGGACCCATGGGCGCCTACGACACCGAGACCGACCGGCTGGCCGCCGTCGCGCGGGCGGCGCTGGTGCGGGAGATCGACGCCGAGGGCGCCTGGACCGGGGACCCGGTGTGGCGGGAGGCGTTCGCGCAGGTGCCCCGGCACCTGTTCGTGCCGTACTACTACGTCGCCGGACCGCGTGGCTACGAGCGCCACTGGGGCGAGAGCCCCGACCCCCGGGCCCGCGAGCGCTGGCTGCGCGGCGCCTACGCGGACGCGCCGCTGGCCACCCGGCTGCGGGACGGCGAGCTGCTCTCCTCCAGCAGCCAGCCCTCCCTGATGGCCCGGATGCTGGTCGCGCTGGAGGTCGAGGACGGAGACCGGGTCCTGGAGGTGGGCGCCGGCACCGGCTACAACGCGGCACTGCTCGCCCACCGGCTGCGCGACGACGATCTCGTCACCACCATCGACCTCGAACCGGAGATCACCGAGTCGGCCCGCCGGCACCTGGAGGCGGCCGGATTCCACCCGGTCGTCGCCACCGGGGACGGCGCGCGCGGGGTGCCCGAACGCGCGCCCTTCGACCGGATCATCGCCACCTGTGAGCTGTCCACGGTTCCGCGCGCCTGGCTCGCCCAGTGCCGCCCGGGCGCGCGGATCCTGAGCCCGCTGGCCACCGGCCTGCTCGCACTCACCGTGCGGGACGCGGCTCACGCCGAGGGCCGATTCCTGCCCACGGCCGCCTACTTCGTGCCGCTGCGCGGGGAGGGCAGGCCGGAGCCGGCGGGCGTGTCGCTCGCCGGGCTGCCGGGCCGGGCCCGTGAGCAGGAGGCGTTCCGCTTCCTGCTCGCGCTGACCCGGAACACCCTCGACCCGCAGGAGGCCTACGCGCTGTGGGAGCGCGAGGGCATGCCGGAACGCGAGCGGTACGGCGTCACGGTCGGCGGCGAGCGGGCCTGGGCGTGGCTGGACGACCCGGAGGGGCCGTACGCCTGGCCCCTCCCCTGATCGTCAGGCCCGCCGGACGGTGATCGTCGTCCAGGCGCCCACGTGCACCCGGTCGCCGTCCTGCAGCGGAACCGGCACGAACGGCTGGATCGGTTCCTCCGACATGTTGACCGTGGTGCCGTTGGTCGAGTTCTGGTCGACGACCGCCCAGCCGCCGTCGGGTTGCTGCACCAGCACCGCGTGCTGGTGCGAGACGCCCGGGTCCTCCGGTGGCACCGACAGATCGATGTCGGGGGTGTCGCCGGTGGAGTGCCGGCGGCGGCCGATGGTGACCTGGTTGCCGCTGAGGGTGCGCTGCTGCTCGGGCGAGTACGCGGGCAGGTTGAGGCCCGCGGCCTCGGGACCCGAGCGCTGCATCATCGCCATGAAGTACTCGCGGTCCGGGCCGACGGTCGCCGTCCAGGTGGCCCGCTGCTGCGGGAAGCCGGGGCCGGGCGGGGCCTGGGTGGCGCCGGGCTGCGGGTAGCCGTACCCGCCGCCCTGCCCGCCGCCGGGCCCGGCGGACGACGGCGGGGAGATCACCCAGTCGTCGTCACCGCCGCCGAAGGAGGGGCCGCCGGCCGGTGCGCCGCCGGGCGGCCGGCCGGTCTCGTGCGGGAACGCGGGCGGCGCGGGCGGACCGGACTGCCGGTACGCCTGCGGGGCACCGCCGGGACCGGCACCGGGGCCGGTGGGCGCGGGCGGCGGCGGTACCGGACGCGAGGGGTCTGCGCCGAAGCCGGAGGGACCGGGCGGAGTGGGGGCGCCGGGGCCCGAGGGCTCACGGCCGAAGGGCGGCGGACCGGACGGCTCGCGGCCGAAGGGCGACGGACCGGAGGGGGCGCCGGGGCCCTGGCCCTGTCCCTGGCCCTGAGCTGCGCCGCCGAACCCGGACGGGCCACCGGGACCGCCGGGACCCTGGCCCGGACCGCCGAACCCGGACGGGCCACCGGGAAGCGGACCACCCTGTGACGGGCCGCCGAAGCCGGACGGTCCGCCGAAGCCGGACGGGCCGCCGGGACCGGAAGGCCCGGGCGAGGTCGGCGGACCGGACGGGCCGCGCTCGCCGGTGAACGGCGTCGGGCCCGACGGCTCGCTGCCGAAGGACGGGATCGGCTCGGCGGGCCGGTTCATCTGCGAGGGCCGCGAGCCCTGGTACTCGTACCCGTCACCGCCTCCGTACGTCGCGCTCGGCGGCTGGAAACGGGGCTGCGGCGGGCGCGGGGCGGCCGGGGTGTACGAGGTGGCCGTGTTGGTCAGGAAGTTCCACCGGCACTCCTCGCAGAAGGGCGCGCCGCCCTCACGGGGCGTGCGGCACTGCGGGCACAGCTCCGGCTCCGGTGCCGACGCGGCCGGCGGGCGCCCGCCGGCCTGGGCACCGGGACCGCCCGGGCCGGCGGGCGGCGGAAAGCCGTAACCGCCCGCGGGCGGGGGCGGCGGGGGTGGAGGTACGGCACCGGCCATGCGGTGACCGCAGACCTCGCACCAGTCGTCGGAACCCGACTGGTGTCCGTTCGGGCAGGTCGGCATGTCGGCGCTTCCCCTTCTCCTACGCTTCCAGGGTCACTTCTTTACACGAACAGTCTTTGTGGACCGGGTCTCCAGAGTCATCTCATCGGCCTCCGCGACCTTCGTCTTCAACCGCACAGTACCTGTCGCGGCGTCGACGACGTCCACCACCTTCGCAAGCAGTTTCGCAGTATCGGCGTTCCCGGAGGCATTGGCGAGCTGAACGGCGCGCCCCAGTTTGGCGGTTGCTCCATCGAAATCGCCCGCTTTGCGAAGGCTGAGGCCTTGCTGGATGGCTTGCGCCAGTTCGGCCTGCCCGGTGTAGTGGGCGACTTGGGGGTTGATCGAGGTGGACGCCACCATGTCCTCGGTCCACACGGCCCGCACGAGGCCCTGCGCGCCCAGGTTCTGTACCGATCCGTCCGGTTGTGGCACCACCAGTGAGACCCGTGCGGCGAGCATCTCCTGGCCGAGGCCGGCCGACGGGACCTGGACGCACAGGTGGTAGTCGCGGGACTCGTCGCCCCAGGACCCGGTCGGGTAGTCCCCGGCGCGCGGCCCGGCCTCGGTGCGGCGGGCGGTCAAGTCCTCGACGGTGGGCGCCACTTGCTTGACGAACCGGATGGTCGTGCCGACCGGCGTCCACACCCGCAGGGAGACGTCGGCGACCTCCTTGCCCATCGCCGTCTCCATCATCTGCCTGAAGTCGGCGGCGAGTCCGGCCGGGTCGGCGACGATGTCGGCGGTGCCGAGCAGTGCGGAGGCGATCCCTGTGACTTCTTTCACTTCCCAGTCGGTGCCCACGCCCCGCGCGTCACAGGTGAACCGTCCCGCACACGCGTCCAGTGTCGCCCGCAGGTCCTCGGGCGACTCGTGCTCGTTGCGCCCGTCGGTGAGCAGGATGCCGTGCCGGATGGTGACGTCCGCCGGGCTCAGCAGCCGGTCGGCGAGCCGCAGCCAGGTGCCGATGGCCGTACCGCCGCCCGCGCTGAGTCTGCGCAGCGCCTGCTTGGCCTGTTCGCGCGTGCTGGCGTCGGCGACCGCGAGTCGCCCGCCGCCCGGATAGACCTCCTTGGCCACGTGCGTGCCGCCGATCACCGCGAAGTGCGTGCCGTCGCGCAGGGTGTCGATCGCGGCGGCCGTCGCGTCGCGGGCGTTGCGCATCTTGGTCGGCGGGTAGTCCATGGAGCCGGAGCAGTCCACCATGATCGCCACGGCGGCGGACGGGCCCTGGCCCTTGGGATACACCGGTGCCGCGGCGCTGCCGACGGTGCCGCCGCCGGTCGCCGTCACGGTGACGATGGCGTTGACCTCGCGCCCGCCCTCCGGCAAGTACTCGTTCTGGTAGACGTCCATCGAGAACTGCGGCACGTGCGACTTCGCGAAATTGGCCATGCTCGTTCGAATCCCCCTCGAAGCACCCCGCGACGCGAGGCGGTACGTGTGAACGGACCGTCCCCTGCGGTCCTGTGAGGCTTCCCCGGATCCCGCGGCCTCAGGCCGATCCTGCCCCCTGCGACGGCGCCGGGAACGGTACGACGGCCACTGTTACGTTGTCGTGGCCCCCGCCGTCCAGGGCATGGCCGACCAGCACCCGGGCGCTGTGCAGCGGGCGGGCGGCCGCGTCCGCGGGCACGACCTCCGACATCTCCTCGGCCGTCTCGGCGTAGTTCCACAGGCCGTCGGTGCACACCACCACGACTCCGGACCGGTCCGGCTTGAAGGAAGCGGTGTGCGGCTCCAGTTCGTAGGCGTCCGCGCCGAGCCAGCCGGTGATCGCGTGGGCGCGCTCGTCGGCGTACGCCTCGGCCTCGCTCATCAGCCCGGCGGCGACCATCTGCGCGGCCCAGGAGTCGTCCTCGGTGAGCCGGGCCGGCGGCGCGCTGCGGTCGTCCGGTACCCAGTAGACGCGGCTGTCGCCGACCCAGCCGACGACCAGCAGTCCGGAGGCGACCACCGCGCCGACGATCGTGCACGCCGGGGCGTTCTGGTGCGGGGCGTGCTCGCGGGCCGTGGCGGGTTCCTCGGCGAGCGCGTTCACGGCCTGCGCGGCGGCGACGATCGCCTCGTGCATGGCGGTCTGCGGATGCGTGCCGCGCGGCAGGGCGGTCAGCAGCGTGTCACCGGCCGCCTGGGAGGCGGCGGCCGACGCGTCGTCGGGGCGGGTCGCGGAGGACACGCCGTCGCAGACGATCGCGACGGTGGCCGGGGTGCCGTCGGGCAGCGCGGTGTGGCCGACGGCGAAGGCGTCCTCGTTGCGGTGGTGGCGCAGGCCCCGGTCGCTGACCGCCGCGACCGGACCCGACTCCCGCTCCACGCGGTCGCGTTCACGGGGCTGGGCGTGCCCACAGTTCTCGCAGTAGCCGTCGCTGTCCACACGGCCCGACCGGCAGGCCACGCACACCTGCGCGGACTCCTCCGCCGCGGTGTTCTCCGCCAAGCGCGGGTCGGGCGCCTGCAGCGGGTACTCGTCGGGCTCCGCCGGCCGGTCGAAGCGCACCCCGGCACCGGCCGGCTGCGGCGCGCCCTGCGTGCCGGCCTCGTGGCCGTGCGGGTCCGTGCCGGTCCGGTGTTCGTGCGGGTCCGTGCCGGTCCGGTGTTCGGGCAGGGGGGTGCCGCCGGAGTCGGTCCCGGGCAGGTCGGCCGGCAGATGCACCGCCGGCGGACTGCCGGAACTCTCCGGTTCGGGAGCGGGCCAGTCCACGCCGTCGCCGGGCGAGCCGGTCATGGTGAGCGTCGGATGGTCCTGCGGCGGCGCGGGTACGACGGACAGGTCGTATCCGCACGCTCCGCAGAAGAGGTCACCCGACTCGACGGGCTCCGCGCAGCTCGGGCACTTCGGCAGTGCGGCCTGCTGAGGCATCTGCGACATCAACTACACCCACGTCCGGGGGCGGTAACGGTTGGCCCGTTCCACCAGTTCGATCCTCTCCTCGCCGCCGGTCGCCAGCCGGGCCAGCGTGCGGTAGGCGCGCTCAAGGCCGAAGCGGAGGCCCCGTTCGTCCAGACCGCTGCCCAGCAGCACCCGACCGCCGGCGGCGGACCCGGTGCCCTGGCCTCCGGAGAGTATCCAGTCCAGCGCCGAGCCGAGCACTTCCGCCGACAACTGCTCGCGCCGCGCCGGGTCCAGACCGTACGCGTCCAGCGCCTCGACCTGCCCGGCGGCGGCCGTCAGGTCGTCCAGGAACGGTACGTCACCGGGGGCCGCGGTGCGCTGTCTGAGCCGTGCCCGGACGGCGGCGACCCGCGCGGCCGTGTAGTGGATGGACGACTCCGGCACCGACTCCAGGGTGCGCACGGCACCGTGCCGGTTCCCGGCCGCGAGTTGCACCCGGGCGAGCCCGAAGGCGGCGCTCACATAGCTGAGGTCGGTCGCCCACACGAGGTGGTAGTACTCGGCCGCGTTGTCCAACTGGCCGAGCACCTCCGCGCACAGGCCGAGCGCCAGCTTGGGCGCGGCCTCGCCGGGGAAGGCGTCGTAGACCGCGTCGAAGGCCAGCGCGGCGCCCTCGAAGTCGCCGGTGACCAGCGCGGCCACGCCCCGGTACCACACCACCCGCCAGTCTTCGGGCCGTTCCTCCTCCAGGTCGGCCAGGCCCGTCAGCGCCGCCCCGTGGTCACCGCTCTCCAGCCGGGCGCGGATCTGCCTGAGCCGGGTCTCCACGGTCCGTCCGGGCGCCGCGTCCAGTGCGCTGATCAGCTCGGCCGGCGCGGAGGCCATCAGGCCCGCGAGGAAACCGGCGTCGGGGTCGTTCGGGTCGACCAGCGGGACCGGCAGGGCGAGCGCGGCGGCCGGCGTGTCGACGGCCTTGACGAGAGCCGCCGGGAGCGGGGCCGGAGCGCCGGGCGGCACGGACGCCGACGCGGGCACACCGGCCGCGGCACCGGACGCGCCCGGCGTGAGCCCGCCGGCTCCTGGGCCGGCGGTCCCTGGCACGGGCGCACCGGCTGTGGCACCGGCCGCGGCGGCACCGGCCGTCCCCGGCGCTCCGGCAGTGCCGGAGCCGGCGGCCGTCCGCTTCCGGGCCCGGCCGCGCACCTCCCGCGCGCCGAGCCGGGACACGTCACCGTCCAGCCGGGGGAACAGCTCCCGGTCGGTGACCTTCACTTCGGGCCCGAACAGGGTCGACAGAGCGGGCCGTGCCTGGCCGGTCTGCAGGGCGACGACCTCGCGCAGCACACCCGTCAGCTGTTCGGCCATCTCCTGCGCGGAGGCGAACCGGCGGGCCGGATCGGGGTCGGTGGCGCGGACCAGGAGCCGGTAGAAGGACTCGTAGCGGCGGAAGACGTCGATGGTGTCGGGGTCCGGCAGGGAGTCGACGTAGACGTTCGTGTAGCCCTGGAAGTCGAAGGTGAGCACCGCGAGCGTACGGCCCACCGTGTACAGGTCGCTCGCCACCGACGGGCCGGCCTCGGCGACCTCGGGCGCCTGGTAGCCGACCGTGCCGTAGATCGCCGACTCGTCGTCGTCCATGCGGCGCACGGCGCCCATGTCGATCAGCTTGAGCTGGCCCTCGGTCTGGATGGCGTTGTCGACCTTGAAGTCGCAGTACAGCAGGTTGCGGCTGTGCAGATGGCCGAGCGCCTCCAGGGCCTCGATGCCGTACGCGCAGGCCTGCTCCACCGGCAGCGGGTCGCGGCGGCCCTCGGGCGTGCGGCGGGCGTTGGCGATCTCCTTCAGGGACTTGCCGCCGACGTACTCCATGACGATGTAGCCGTCGAGGGAGCCGGTGCGCTGGTCGAGGTGCTCGACGAAGTTGTAGATCCGCACGATGTTGGCGTGCTCGATCTCCGCGAGGAAGCGCCGCTCGGAGATCGCGGCGGCCATCGCGTCCTGGTCGCCGGTGTCCAGCAGGCCCTTGAGCACCACCCACCGGTCGGAGACGGCCCGGTCCACGGCGAGGTAGATCCAGCCGAGCCCGCCGTGGGCGAGACAGCCGGCGACCTCGTACTGGCCGTGCACCACGTCGCCGGCCTTCAGCTTGGGTACGAAGGAGTACGGGTGACCGCACTTGGTGCAGAAACCCTCGGTGCGTCCCGGCCGGTCACCGCGGGCCCGGCCCACCGGCGCCCCGCAGTCGGAGCGCGAGCAGAACCGCTTGCGCTCGGGCACCTCCGGGTGCTCGAGCACCATCGCGCGCGGGTCGGGCCGCGGCACCTGCGGCACATGCACCAGACCGGCGCCGAGCCGCCCGCGCGTGGAGGTGCCGGAGGAGGAGCCGGAGCTGCGCACGGACACCGAACGCCCGCTGGACCTGCCCGAAAGGGACCGCGAGAGCCGCCCGGAGACCGAGCGGCGCGACTTCGACGACTGCGAGGAGGTGCGCGAGCTGCTGCGCGAACTGCCGCTGTCCGCCGCGCCCCTGGTCACCCCTGTCGCCGGTGATCCGACCAGCCCTCCAGCCGAGACGACGGGTGCGAGTCCGCAGGTGTCGCAGTACAGCTCACCGCCGCCGACGTCCTCGTACGTCCCCTTGCAGCCCGGCCGCTGGCAGCTCTGCCCCGGCTGACTCATGACTGGTCCCCCTCACGGTCCCCCGGCGTTCCCGCGCCGCCGAGCAGCTCGGTCGCCAGCTGCTGGTAGCGCAGCACGGCCTGTTCGGCCACTCGCAGGTCGCAGGGTGCGCTCCACAGCATCCGCCGGGCCGCGTCGTACCGCTCGACCAGGAACGGGTCCTCCGCGAGCCCGTGCCGGGCGACCTTCGCCTTGTACGCGTCGAGCCGGCCGCGCAGCTCGGCGCGTACCGCGAGCGGAGCGGTGACCGCGGTCAACGACTCGCGGGCGCGGATCAGTTCGTCCTCCGCCTTCTGCTCGAGCGACTCCAGCAGCGGGGACAGTCGGTGCCACTGCGCCTGCCTGCGGTACTCGGCCGCGGTCGCCAGCTGCTCCTGGAGCACGGTCGGCGGGCCGCTGACCACCGGCACCTCGGTCGCCGCGATCTTCGCCAGCACCTCGCCGCGCGCGGTGCGGGCCTCGGCGAGGGTGCGGTCGGCGCGCGAAAGCACGTCCCGCAGCCGGATCAGCCGCTGCTCGGCGTCCTGGCGGACCGTCAGTACGGCGTCGATCTCACGGCGCACGTCCTCCAGGGCGCGCGCCTCACGGTCGTACACGGTGGTGTCCGGACGGCCGCCGCCGGGCGCCGAACTGCCCTCGGCCGGCACCCAGAAGGCGAGCGGGTCGGAGACGACGTCCTCGCGCAGCCTGGTCAGCGTGCGTGTGATCCGCTCCAGGTCGTCGCCGGAGGGGTGTTCGCCGGGGCGTACGCCGACGGAGTGCGCGAGCTTACGGGTGCGCTGCAGCTCCGCGGCGAGTAAATCGATCCGCGCGGGCAGCGCCGACCACACCGCGTCGGCGGTGACGACCAGGTCCAGACTCGTCGCGTACAGCTCGTTCATCCGGTCCACCAGCGCGGCCAGCGAGAAGGACTCGCTGAGGGTGCCGTTCCCGGCCACGGTGACGGCCTCGCCGCGCAGCAGCCCCGTCAGCTCCACCAGGTCCTCGCGGCTGGACCAGCGGCGCCGGGCGCGGACCTCCCGGGCGGTGCGCAGCGCGGCCGCGTAGGCGTCGAAGTACGACCACAGCAGGGTGATCCGCGCCTCCGTGGCCTGCCAGCGTTCCCGGGTGACACCGGTCAGTGCCGCGCCTTCGAGGAGTCTGCGGCCCGCGTGGTCCTGCAACGCCAGCAGCGAGGTCTCGATCGCCTCGTGCTCCTGGCCGAGCCGCGCCAGCGCACGGTCCACCTCGTCCCGGTCCATCACCGGCCCGGCGGGGTCCGTGACGCCCATCGATCACCTCTCCTGCTTCAAGTGTTCCGGTCGGATGTGGCTCAGCTCGTGCGCAGATACTGCGGGGCGGGCGGCCTGGACGCCGACGAGTCCTTTCCCAGTGTCGCCGACAGCCACTGCTCGTACGACTTCTGCCAGCCGTCGGCGCGGTAGTCCACCAGAATGCGATTGACCCGGCGTACCAGATCGGAGGCGTCCTTCTTCATCGCCACGCCGTAGTACTCGGTGGTGAACGCCCCGCCCTTCAGCTCGACGGTCGGGTCCTGCGCGGCCTGGCTGGCGGCGAGCGCGCCGTCGGTCACCACCGCGTCCACTTCGCCGAGTTGCAGCCTGACCAGGCAGTCCAGCTGATTCGGGACGGTGGTGGAGATGTCGGTGGAGGAGGGCAGCCGGCCGTCCTTCCGGTCGGCGTCCAGCTTGGTGTATGCCGTCGAACCGGCCGCCGTGCAGACCCTCTTGTGCGCCAGGGTGGTGTTGTAGCCCGTGATCGACGACGACTTGGATGCGAGGACCTGCTGCCCGGTCTTGAAGTAGGGCGCGGAGAACGCCACCTGGGACAGCCGCTCGCAGGTGATGGTCATGGTCCGCACGACCATGTCCACCCGCCCGTCCTGGATCGCTGAGATCCGCTGGCTGGTCGGTATCGCCTTGAACTGCACCGCGTCCGGGTCGCCGAGGATGTCCTGCGCGATCCGGTGCACCAGGTCGATGTCGAAGCCCTCCAGTTCCGCGCCCTCGCTGTTCGGGTTGCGGTAGCCCCAGTGGTAGCTGTTCTGGTCGACGCCGACGATCAGCTTGCGCCGGGCGCCCGTACGGGCCTTGATCGAGTCGATGGTCGGGCCGCCTGCGCCGGACGGCGACAGCGTCTGGTCCTGTGCCTCGGAGGCCTTGCAGTCCTCGGCGTGGGCCTGGCTGCCGGTCGCCACCTGCTGCCCGACCCGGCCGCCGTCCCGGGGCGACACCTGCCTCTGGGTGCACGGCAGCAGCAGGACGAACGCCAGCGCCAGCGCGCACAGCACCGCCATCGCGCCGACCCCGCCCCAGCCCCGCAGGGAGGCCCGTACACGCGCCGCGTACATCGTCACGCCCCCTGTCACCGGTACTCCGAAAGTCTGCGGCCGATGCCGGACACGGCCCCGGCGGCGGCGAGCACCGCGAGCACGGCCGCGCCGGCCGGCAGCCCGGTCATGGCGTCCAGGCCGTCACCCGCGGTCTGCTGGAACTCGGCCTGCTCGTGGTCGATGGCCCGGGCGAGGTTGGCGTCGACGCTGTCGAAGCACTCGCCGGTGGCGCCCTTGGCGCCGATGACCTCGTCCAGCGCCTGCTGGTAGTTGCCGTCCTCGTCCTCGGTGCGGGCCGCGGTGTGACGCTGTTTCCACACCGCCATGTTGCCCTCGGCCGCCTTCACCGGCGTGCTGCCGCCCCGGTCGTCGGCGAGCGCGGCGGCCCGGGACAGGCCCGTGCCGAGAGTGGCCATGTCCTTGTCGAAGTCGTAGTAGTAGGCGTCGTACGTCTGCCCGCCGACCGTGACGGTCTCGGCGCCGCGCGCCACCAGGCTCAGGTTCTCGTTGCCGCGCGCCTTCAGGGAGGCGATCCGGGCGTCGTGCAGGACGGTCAGCGAGCGGATGCCGTGGTCGTAGGAGCCGTTCAGCTCCGAGCGGGCCACCGCGTGCCCGACGACCAGCCACAGCAGGGCGACCGTGGTGGCGGCTGAGGCGGCGACCAGGCCGTGGTTGAGGACGCGGTTGGTGCGCCGGTAGATGCGGTGCTGGGCCCAGCCGAGCCCGGCCAGGGCGAGCGCGCCGAGCGCGAGGGCGATCCACGGGTACGGCGTGGCGTCACCGTAGTCGGCGTCGAGCCGCTGGTTCTCCTTGGTGTAGAGATCCTCCGCCGCCGGGAGCATCTCCTTCTGCATCTTCTCGTTGGCGTACCGCAGATACGCGCCGCCGACCGGGTAGCCCTGCCGGTTGTACGTCCGCGCCCGCTCGATGAGCCCCTTGTACTGCGGCAGCAGCTTGTTCAGCTTGGCGATGGTCGCCTCGGAGGCCGAGCCGGGCTCGGCGTTGGCGGCGGCCGTGACGAGACCCGCGGCGGCGGTCCGGATGTCCTTCTCGTACCGGTCGCGGGAGGCCGCCGTCTCCTGGCCGCCGGCCAGGAACCCGCTGGAGGCGGCCGTGTTGGCGTCCGCCAGCGAGCGGTAGATGTCGGCCGCGCCCGAACTGAGCGGCTGGCTGCGGTGCAGGACGTCGTCGGCGGCGGCCGCGCGCTCACTGGCCTGCCAGGCGGTGACCGCGCCGAACGCCACGACCAGCAGCGCGAGTACGGCCCCCATGAGCCGCAGCCGGCCCGGCTCGGTGGTGGCCGCGGCCCGCACCCGGTCGACGCCCTCGGCGAACGCGCTGCGCCGGGCGGACGGGGCGGGGGCGCACACGGGGGCGGGGCCGACGGGCTGCCGGGGGATGCCGGGGGCGGGGGGCACACCGGGGCCCGCCACCGGTGGTGCTGCGCTCTTCGGCGGGTGTGTCACTCGACCTCCCCCAGGGTCATCCGTTCGCCGCCAAGTATCGCCGTACGGACCGGCATCCGCACCGGCCTTCACTCGATCTTGATCGGATCGCAGCGTGCGCTGCCCATGAATACGCCCTGTGCACCTGTTCGGTTCCCCCGGGGGCGGGGCGGGCGGCCACCCGCTACCGCTCCCAGTACCCCCGCGCCCGCTGCTGCGCCTGCGCGTCCGCGTCCAGCCGGTCCAGGCCCAGCAGGGCCGCGCCCAGGACCGGACTCGCCGTCACCACGCGCACGTCGGCCTTGGGGGCGCGGGCGGCCAGCAGGTCGCGGACGCCGTCGTCGAGCAGGGCGTGACCGGCGGTCAGGACGCTGCCGCCGAGCAGCACCGGCGCCTCCTCGTCGAGGAGGTCGAGGCGGGTCAGCGCCACCGTGGCCAGCACCGCCACCTCCTCCGCGAGCCGGGCGACGATCGAGCGGGCCACCGCATCGCCCTCGGCGGCCGTCGCGAACAGCACCGGCGTCAGCTCGTGCCGACGGTCGTGGTCGACGTGCTCCAGGTGCAGCGCCTCGATGAGCGCGTACATGGTCGGCAGGCCGAAGTGCGCGGGCAGGGTGCGGGCGAGGACCGTCGGCTCGCCCCGGCCGTCCTCCGCGCGCGCCGCGAACCACAGTGCCTCCTCGGCCAGGCCCCACCCCCCGCCCCAGTCCCCGGAGATGCGGCCGATGGCCGGGAAGCGCGCGGTACGGCCGTCGGGGCGCATGCCGACGCAGTTGATGCCCGCCCCGCACACCACGGCCACCCCGCGAGGCTCGGCGACGCCCGCCCGCAGGATCGCGAAGGTGTCGTTGCGGACCTCCACCGACGCACCCCAGCCACGTGCCTCCAGCGCGGTGGCCAGCTGTTCCTCCTCCACGGGGAGATCGGCGTTGGCGAGGCAGGCCGAGACATGGGAGACGGAGGTGACGCCCGCGTCCGCGAAGACGCGCGCGACCGGTTCGGCCAGCGCGTCCAGCGCCGCCGGCACGCCCACCGCGGGCGGGCGGAACCCGCCCCCGCGGGCCGTGGCCAGGACCTCCCCGGCGGCGGTCACCACGGCCACGTCGGTCTTGCTGTTGCCCGCGTCGACGGCGAGGACGGTTGACATCAGGCCCACGCGAGGTGCTCCCGGTTGTGTGCGATCAACTGGTCGGTGAGGGCGTCGGCGTACGCGTACTGGCCGATCAGCGGATGGGCGAGCAGGGCGCGGAAGACGCGGTCGCGGCCGCCGCGCAGCGCCGCCTCCAGGGCCAGGTCCTCGTACGCGGTCACGTTCGCGATCAGCCCGCAGAACAGGGGATCCAGCTCCGGCACCGGCAGCGGGGACGGGCCGGTGGGGCCGACCGCGGCCTGCACCTCGATCACCGCGTCGTCGGGCAGGAACGGCAGTGTGCCCTTGTTGAACGCGTTCACCACTTGGTACGGGCTGCCTCCGCCGCCCAGCAGGGCCGCCGCCAGGTCCACGGCCGCCTCCGAGTAGTAGGCGCCGCCGCGCCTGGCGAGCAGCGCCGGCTTCTCGTCCAGGGCCGGGTCGCCGTACATCGTCAGCAACTCGCGCTCCATGGCCGCCACTTCAGCGGCCCGGGACGGCTTGGTGCGCAGTTCCCGTACGACCTCGTCGTGCGCGTAGTAGTAGCGCAGGTAGTAGGACGGGACCACGCCCAGGCGGTCCAGCAGGGGGCGCGGCAGGTGGAGGTCGTCGGCGATCGCCTCCCCGTGCTCGGCCAGCAGTTTCGGCAGGACGTTCTCGCCCTCGGGACCGCCCAGCCGCACCCCCGTCTCCCAGGTGAGGTGGTTGAGGCCGACGTGGGCGAGGTGGACGTCCGCCGGGGCCACGCCGAGCAGGTGCGCGAACTTCCGCTGGAAGCCGATCGCCACGTTGCACAGGCCGACCGCGCGGTGCCCGGCCTGGAGCAGGGCCCGGGTGACGATGCCGACCGGGTTGGTGAAGTCGATGATCCAGGCCCGGGGGTTGGCGCGGCGGACCCGTTCGGCGATGTCGAGGACGACCGGGACCGTGCGCAGCGCCTTGGCCAGGCCGCCCGCGCCGGTGGTCTCCTGACCGACGCAGCCGCACTCCAGCGGCCAGGTCTCGTCCTGCTCACGGGCCGCCTGGCCGCCGACGCGCAGCTGGAGCAGCACGGCGTCGGCGCCGTCGACACCCGCGTCCAGGTCGGCGGTGGTGACGATCCGGCCGGGGTGGCCCTGCCTGGCGAAGATCCGGCGGGCCAGTCCGCCGACCAGCTCCAGCCGCTCGGCGGCCGGGTCCACGAGGACGAGTTCCACGATGGGCAGGGTGTCCCTGAGGCGCGCGAAGCCGTCGATGAGTTCGGGGGTGTAGGTCGAGCCTCCGCCGACCACGGTGAGTTTCATACAGACATCAACCCTTTACTCCGGTGAGCGTGACGCCTTCGACGAACGCCTTCTGGGCGAAGAAGAACACGAGGATCACGGGCGCCATGACCAGCACGGTCGCGGCCATCGTGAGGTTCCAGTCGGTGTGGTGGGCGCCCTTGAAGGACTCCAGGCCGTACGACAGGGTCCAGGCGCCGGGGTTCTCCGACGCGTAGATCTGCGGGCCGAAGTAGTCGTTCCAGGCGTAGAAGAACTGGAACAGGGCGACGGCGGCGATACCGGGCCTCGCCATGGGCAGGACGACCTTCAGCAGGGTCCTGAGGTCTCCGCAGCCGTCGACCCTCGCCGCGTCCAGGTACTCGTTCGGGATCGTCATCAGGAACTGGCGCAGCAGGAAGATGGAGAACGCGTCACCGAACGCCATCGGGATGATCAACGGCCACAGCGTGCCGGACAGGTCCAGCTGCTTCGCCCAGAACAGGTACATCGGGATGATGACCACCTGCGGTGGCAGCATCATCATCGAGATCACCAGCATGAGGGACAGGTTGCGGCCCCGGAAGCGGAACTTGGCGAGCGCGTAGGCCACCGGGATGGAGGACACCACGGTCAGGACGGTGCCGAGGCCGGCGTAGATCAGGGTGTTCTTCCACCAGGTGAGGAAGCCGGGCGTGTCGAAGACCTTCCCGTAGTTGCCCCACTCCCAGGTGTGCGGGATCAGATCGCGGCTGAGCGCCTGGCTGTCGCTCATCAGCGAGGTCAGGAACACGAACACGAAGGGCAGGGTGAAGAACAGCGCGGCGGCGACCCCGAGCGAGTGGATCGCGATCCACTCGAACAGCGCCCTGCGCCTGGCCGTGCGCTCGGCCCCGGACACCACGGGTGCCGTCTTCACCGGCTGGTCCAGTACTTGGGTCATCGTCAGTCACCTGCCTGGATGAGACCGCCCCGGCGCCGCATCAGGAACCCGGTGAACACCATCGACAGGGCGAACAGCACCAGCGCCACCACACAGGCCGAGCCGTAGTCGAAGCGCTGGAAGCCGAGGTTGTAGACGAGTTGGGGGAGGGTCAGCGTGGACTTGTCCGGGTAGCCGGGCTCGAACTGGGTGCCCGCGCCCTGGATCACCCCGGAGGCGACCTTCCCGGCGATCAGCGGCTGGGTGTAGTACTGCATGGTCTGGATCACGCCCGTGACGACCGCGAACATCACGATCGGGGAGATGTTCGGCAGTGTGACGTAGCGGAAGCGCTGCCAGGCCGACGCGCCGTCCAGCTCGGCCGCCTCGTACTGCTCCGTGGGCACGTCCAGCAGCGCGGCCATGAAGATGACCATCAGGTCGCCGATGCCCCACAGCGCGAGCAGGGTGAGCGCCGGCTTGGACCAGGCCGGGTCGTTGAACCAGCCCGGCGCCGGGACGCCGGCCTTCTCCAGGATCGCGTTGACCGGGCCCGTACCGGGGTTGAGCAGGAAGGCGAAGGCCATGGTCGCGGCGACCGGCGGCGCCAGGTACGGCAGGTAGAACAGGGTGCGGAAGACTCCCGTACCCGTCCTGATCCTGGTGATGAGCAGACCGATGCCGAGCCCGAACACCACCCGGAGGGTCACCATCACCAGCACCAGCCACAGCGTGTTGCGCAGGGCCGGCCAGAACAGCGGGTAGTGCTCGAAGACGTAGGTCCAGTTCTTCCCCCCGCTCCACGTCGGCGGCCTGAAGCCGTCGTAGTGCATGAAGGAGAAGTAGACGGTCGAGATCAGCGGGTACGCGAAGAAGACCGCGAAGCCGATCAGCCAGGGCGACATGAAGGCGACGGTGCGAAGCGCCGACCGGCGGCGCTTCGACGCCAGAGTGACCGTGGTCATCGACTACTTCGCCTGCGCGATGTCCGTGTCGATCTGCGCGGCCGTCTTGCGCAGACCGGCCTTCAGATCGGTGGCCTTGCCGCTCTCGTAGTCGTAGCCGAACTGCTGGATCGTCACCAGGTACTGGCCGCCGTTGACGGAGGCCGGCGTGGTGGTCGAGTCCGGGTCGGCGGCGATGTCGAGGAACGTCTTGAAACGCGGGTCGTACTTCAGCTTCGGGGACTTCAGCGCGGCCAGCGTGGAGGGCACGTTGTGGATGTCGTTGGCGAAACCGACCACGGCGTCCGTGTCCGTGCTGACGTACTTGACGAACTCCCAGGCCGCGTTCTGCTTGTGGCTGGCGGCGGCGATGCCCGCGATGGTGCCGGTGATGTACCCCTTGCCGTACTGGGAGGCCTGGTCGTCCGGTACGGGCAGCGGGGCGACGCCGATGTCGAACTTCGGCTTGGCCGCGAGGGCCATCCCCAGCCGCCACTCGCCGTCGAGCTGCATGGCGACCTGACCGGTGTGGAAGGGGTGCTTGGGGCCCCACTCGTCGCCGAGCGTGGCGCGGAACTTCTCCAGCTTCTGGAATCCGCCGAGTTCGTCCACGAGCCGCTTCTGCAGCTCGAAGCCCTTCTGGAACGCGGGGTCCTTGGCGAGGTCCGACTTTCCGCTCTTGTCGAAGTACGTGGGGGAGAACTGCGCGAAGTAGTGCTCGGTGGTGGATTCCCAGCCGTGGTAGTCCGGCATGAAGCCGAGTTGCTTGTAGCCGTCGCCCTGCGGGACGGTCAGCTTCTTGGCGTCGGCCTCGAACTCGGACCAGGTCCTCGGCGGGTTCGCGATGCCGGCCCTCGCGAAGGCGGTCTTGTTGTAGTAGAGCCCGTAGGCGTCACCGAGCAGCGGCACCGTGCAGCGGTTCCCGTCGAACTGGGTGTACTCGTTCATCGGTTTCGGGAACGTCGTCGCCGGATCGATCCCCGATTTCTTGAAGAAGGGGTTCAGATCGACCAGTGCGCCCGAGGAGCAGAACTTGCCCACGTTGTTCGTCGTGAACGACGAGATCACGTCCGGAGCCTTGTCACCGCCCGACCGCAGCGCCTGATTGATCTTGTCGTCGGTCATGTTGCCGACGACGTTCACATGGATGTTGGGGTGCGCCTTCTCGAAGCCGGCGACCAGCGACTTGACGGCCGCCACCTCGTTCGGCGCGCTCCAGGCGTGCCAGAAGTTGATCGTCGTGTCCTTCGAGGCGTCGTCCGTGGCGCCGGAGCTGGACTGGCCGGTGCAGGCCGTGGTGAGCAGGGCCAGCGACGCGGTCAGGGCAAAAGCCGCTTTTCGGGCAGCTGAGGGTATGACTTCGGGCATGGCGAGGTCTCCCAGGAGGACGGGGTCGGGGGGAACAGGGACGCTCTAGCGCGAGGTGTCGAAGACCTCGTCGCGGGTGGTGACGAGCGCGGACTCCAACGCGCCGCGCAGGACGGGGTGTTCGAGGACGTCGCCGACGACCAGCCGCGGGCGGGCCGCGGCCAGCTCCTCCAGCTCGGCCTGGACGAGGGCGCGCAAGCTCTCGCCGCCGGCCGTCAGCGCCGAGCCGCTGAGGACGACGAGTTCGGGGTCGAGGACGGAGACGAGCGAGGCGAGGCCGGTGGCGAGCCGGGTCGCGTAGGTCCGGAGCAGCTCCCGGTAGGGGCCGCTCGTGCGGTCGGCGGCACGGGCGACGAGTTCGGCGGCGACCTCGGTGTACGGCCCCGGGGGCACGTCGTCGATACCGAGTTCCCGGGCCAGCTTCGGTACGGCCTGGGAGCCGGCCAGCTCTTGGTAGCCGCCGCTGTTGGCCTTGGTCACCTGCCGCACCAGGGGGGTGCCCGGCACCGGCAGGAAGCCGACCTCGCCGGCGCCGCCGGTCCAGCCCCGGTGCAGCCGGCCACCGAGGACGAGGGCGGCGCCGAGGCCCTCCTGGCTCCACAGCAGGACGAAGTCCGCGTGACCGCTGGCGGCCCCGAGCCGCTGTTCGGCGAGGGCGACGAGGTTGACGTCGTTCTCGTACTCCACCGGCATCGGCAGGGCGGCGGCGACCTCGTCGAGCAAGGTGGGGGAGTGCCAGCCGGGCAGATGGGAGGCATAGCGCAGCCGCCCGGTGTTGGGGTCGAAGGCGCCCGGGGTGCCGATGACCAGCCGGTGCACGTCGGACCGGGCGAGCCCGGCGGCCTTGACGGCTCCGTCGAGCGCGTCGGTGACCTGCTGGACGACGGGCTGCGCGGGCCGCCGCCCCGGGGTGGGCAGCTCGAACTCGCCGACCGTGCGGCCGGTGACGTCGGCGACGGCGGCGCGGATCCGCTCCGGGGTGACGTCCAGCCCGGCGGCGTGGGCGGCGCCCGGATTCACGGCGTACAGCTGGGCGCTGGGACCCGGGCGGCCCTCGCTGGTGCCGGTGACCCGGACCAGCCCGGCCGCCTCCAGACGGGCCAGCAGCTGGGAGGCGGTGGGCTTGGACAGGCCGGTGAGCTTCCCGATCCGGGTGCGCGACAGCGGGCCGTGCTCCAGCAGGAGGTCCAGGGCGGCGCGGTCGTTCATGGCGCGCAGCACGCGCGGGGTGCCCGGCGTACCGGCGGTTCCTGCCATGGAGATCGACACCTGCCTTTCCGGCCGCCCAGCTTTTCAGTGACCCGGGCGCGGCGTCCAGCCTTGATCACCGGCCGCTGGAAGATCACTGTTAGGAAACTTTCCTATCGCGGTGCGAGGAACGTAAGCCCAGGACGAAGGGGGCGTCAATAGACAACGGCCCCGAGGAAACGGAGTCGTTACCTCGGGGCCCGGACGGACCGGGGGCTCCATGGCACCCCGCTACAAGGATGGGGCACCCCGTGCGCGCTGTGCGCCGGAATGCCCCACCTGTTCACTCGAACGTGAGAACCGTTCCGCTACTTCCCCGGCGACGCCGGCCGCTGCGGAGTGACGGGTGCCGTTGCCGCGGCCTGTGGCGAGTCCGCGTTGGAGAACGCGGACGGGGCCGCCACCGAGGCCGTCGGGTCGGGGGCGTCCTCGGCGTCCTCCACGGACGTCGCGCCGCCCACGATGCGGATGCTCGCCCGGTCGAACGCCCGCTTGATCCGCCAGCGCAGCTCCCGCTCGACCGTCAGGGCCTTGCCCGGCATCGTCCTCGCCGACACCCGTACGACCATGGAGTCGATCAGCACGGAGTCCAGGCCGAGCACCTCCACCGGGCCCCACAGCAGCTCGTTCCAGGGCTCTTCCTTGCTCAGGTGCTCGGCGACGTCGTCCAGCGTGGCCTTGACCCGGTCCAGGTCCTCGCTCGCCTTCACCGTGACGTCGACCCCGGCCGTCGCCCAGCCCTGGGAGAGGTTGCCGATCCGCTTGACCTCGCCGTTGCGGACGTACCAGATCTCGCCGTCGGCGCCGCGCAGCTTGGTCACGCGCAGCCCGACCTCGATCACCTCGCCGGTGGCCACGCCCGCGTCGATCACGTCACCGACGCCGTACTGGTCCTCCAGGATCATGAACACACCGGAGAGGAAGTCCGTGACCAGGTTCCGGGCGCCGAAACCGATCGCCACGCCCGCCACACCGGCCGACGCCAGCAGCGGAGCCAGATTGATCTTGAAGGTGCCCAGGACCATCAGCGCGGCCGTCCCGAGGATCAGGAAGCTCGCCACCGAGCGCAGCACCGACCCGATCGCCGCCGACCGCTGACGGCGCCGTTCGGCGTTGACCAGCAGCCCGCCCAGCGAGCCGCCGTCCGTGCCCTGCGGGATGCGGCCCATCCGGTCTATCAGCTTGGTGATCGCCCGTCGTACCACCGCGCGCAGCGCCACCGCGATCACCACGATCAGCAGTATCTGCAGACCCATCGCGAGCCAGGTCGACCAGTTCTGTTCGACCCAGCTCGCCGCGTTCGTCGCGCTCTCCTGGGCGTCCTGGAACGAGGGCACGGCCGGCGCCGTGTCGGACGGAGAGGGTGACGGGGTCGGCGACGCACCGGCGGCCAAGAGGACGGCGGGCAAGGACGACACGGCAGGTACCTCCAGGTGCTGCGCGGTCCGTTCCGGGGGGCGGTCAAGGTCTTCGAGGTCACGAAAAGGTCACCGGACGGACAGGGCACCACACTAACGGGGCATCGTGTGTGCCTCGTGCGGATCTGCCAAGGAGGGGCGCAGGAGAGACGGGGCTCACCCTGGCTTGAACTGGTCATGATCCGGGGGATGAATCGGGTGTGGTCGAAAACACTCCCAGCCCGTTACCGGGACATGGTGGCGCTTCCACCTGGCATGAGGGGAGACTGACTGCAGATCGTCCCGGCGCGAGCCACGCGCCGCCGACGCCCAAGGAGGCACCCGTGCCGCACGTCCTGGTCCTCAACGCGTCGTACGAGCCGCTCGGCGTCGTACCGCTCCGCCGCGCGCTCGTCCTCGTCCTGGAGAACAAGGCCGTCTCCCTCGAGGAATCCGGCGCCTATATGCACAGCGCAACCGTCACAGTCCCCGCACCCAGCGTGGTCCGGCTCAAGCGTTTCGTCCGGGTTCCCTATCGGGGGCCCGTTCCACTCACCCGCCGAGCGCTCTTCGCGCGCGACGGAGGCCGGTGCATGTACTGCGGTGGCGTCGCAACCAGCGTCGACCACGTCATCCCGCGCAGCCGCGGGGGCAAGCACGTCTGGGACAACGTGGTGGCCTCCTGCCGCCGCTGCAACCACGTGAAGGCCGACCGCCACCTCGTCGAACTGGGGTGGCGACTGCGGCACAAACCGGCGCCGCCGACCGGCCTCGCCTGGCGCATCATCGGCACCGGGCATAGGGACCCGCGCTGGCTGCCCTACTTGCAGCCGTACGGCGCGGACGACGCCATGGCCCGGATCGACGGCATCTCCGCCTGACGATCCGGGCCTTCGCACACCCCTGGTCACGGGCCCGCGGCCACGGGGTGACCGGTCCCCGGGAGTCCCCCGTTCTCCCGGGGCCAAAAACTCATGCGTACCGCAGTTCCGCCGGGTGTGCCGAGCGGCGTAGCAGGGGCAGAGAGGTGGCCGCCGCCAGCAGGCAGCACGCGTACACGCCGACGGGGACCGCCGCCGCCTGCCACGGCACGGTCAGGGCTCCTGAGGCGCCGGTGAGCGTGCCGTACCAGACGCCGATCGCCATGCCGCCGGCGCCGGCCAGCACCACCGCGGGCACCAGCGGCACCGCGGTCTCCAGCAGCAGCGCCCCGCGCAGTACGGACTGCGGCACCCCGGCGGCGGTCTGGGCGGCCAGGCCCCGGCGCCGCGTGGCCAGGGACTCGGCCGTGCCCACGGCGAGCGCGGACAGCACGAGTGCGAGGGCCACCAGGATCGCGGCGCCGGTCAGGTCCAGCCCCGTCGTGTAGTACGAAAGGCCGGCGGCGAGGTGGTCGGTGCCGGTGCGGCGCACAGCGGCGAGCAGCGCCTGCCGCACGCCGACGTACCCGGTGCCGGCGACCGTCACCAGCAGCACGGCCGCGTGCGTGCGGGCCGCCGCCCACGGGTCGTCGCGCAGCCGCTCCGCCGCGATGAGCAGGGCCGGGCGCCCCGCGCGTACGGCGCACAGCCGGCCCAGCAGCCGGGACGTCCAGCCGGTCAGCCACACCGACACCGCGCCGACCAGCAGCGTCAGGGAGAACACCGTGAGCGGGACCAGGGAGTGCTCGACCGGGCCGCCGTCGAACGGCTCCAGGGCGACGCCCACCACGAGGATCCCGAGCAGTCCGGTCGCCACCCCGAACACCCGGCCGGGCCCCCGCGTGGGCCGCACCCGCCGTACCCACCCCAGCGGGGAGGCCACCACGCGGCGCAGCGCCACGGCGCTCACCGCCGCGCCCAGCACTGGAACGGCGACGGCCGCGAGCGCGAGACCCGTCCAGGTCACCGGGCCGGGATGCCGCCACAGGCGCAGCAGTACGACGGCTCCGGCGACCGTGGCCGTCGCCGCACCCGCGAGGCAGGCCAGCCCCGACTCCAGCGCCGCGATCCGCCGCACCTGCCCGGAGCCGGCTCCCGCGAGCCGCAGCGCGGCCAGGCGGCGATCGCGGTGCACCGCGCCGACGCGGGCGCACTGGCCGAGGAACCCGAGCACCGGGACCAGCAGCAACAGCAGGGCGAAGACGACGCCGTCGCGATCGCTCGCGGAATCGAGCAGCCCGGCGCCGACCGGCATGGAGTAGTAGCCGTCCAGGGTCGCCAGCGTGACGATCACCTGCGCGACGCCCGTCACCAGGGCCGCGCCCACGGCGGTGAGCGCGACCCGCCACCACTCGCGCCGGTCCGACCCCCGGGTCAGCAGCCAGGCCAGCCGAAGATCCGTGCTCATGCCGCCACCCCCGCGGGCAGCACGGCACCGTCGCTCAGCCGCACCTCGCGGTCCGCGTACGCCGCCACCCGGGCGTCGTGCGTGATCAGCAGGACGGCCGTGCCCGCCTCGCGGGCGGTGCGCACCAGGGCCGTCATCACCTGCTCGCTCGCCAGGGAGTCCAGCGCCCCCGTGGGCTCGTCCGCGAACACCACCTTCGGACCCGTGACCAGGGCGCGGGCCAGCGCGGTCCGCTGGGCCTGCCCGCCGCTGAGCTCACCCGGCCGCAGCCCGCCCTGCCCCCGCACCCCGAACCGCTCCAGCCACTCGCCGGCCCGCGCCTGTGCGTCCGTGCGCGACGCGCCCGCCAGCATCAGCGGCAGCGCCACGTTGTCCAGCGCGGTCAGCTCCGGGATGAGCTGCCCGAACTGGAACACCACCCCGAAGTCGGTCCGCCGCAGCTCGCTCAACCGCTTCTCCGCGAGCCGGTCGAGTCGCTGACCGGCGTACGTCACCGCTCCCGAGTCCGGCCGTACGATCCCGGCGAGGCAGTGCAGCAGCGTGGACTTGCCGCTGCCGCTGGCGCCGGTCACGGCGAGGATCTCGCCGGTGTCCAGCGTGACCGAGGCGCCGCGCAGCGCCACGGTCCTGCCGTGTGCCTTGGCCAGGTCACGGGCCGCCAGGAGTGGCACAGCACCGTCCCCCCTCTTCAGCGCGTCCCTGTTCCGCACGTCGCTGTCCCCCTTGCTCATGCCGGGTCGACCTCCGCGGTCAAAGTGGTCAGCCGGGCGGCCGTGGTGTTCATCCAGCGGAGCTCGGCGTCGAGATGGTTGAGGGCGTAGTCGGCCGACAGCACGGTCGCCAGGTCGGCGGCCGGGTCTGTCTTGACGGCCGTGAGCTGCCGCATCCGCTCCATGTGCGCGGCACGCTGGGCGGCGAGGTACGCGGCCGGGTCGCCGCCGGCCAGGATCGCCACGACGACCTTCGCGAAGATCTCGTTCGCCACGAAGGGCGCCGGAGGGCTGACCTCCGCCGCCCACCGGCCCAGTTCACGAGTGCCGGCGTCCGTCGTCCGGTACAGCGTCCGCTCCGGGCCGCCGTCCGCGTCGGTGCCCGTCACCTCCGCGAGTCCGTCGCGGACCAGGCGCTGCAAGGTCGTGTAGACCTGCCCGTAGGCCAGCGGACGGGCCTGCGGAAACCGTTCGTCGTGGCGTCGCTTGAGGTCGTAGCCATGGCTCGGCCCAGCCGCGAGCAGACCCAGGAGGATGTGACGGGTGCTCATGCAGCCCATTATGCACTCGATACATGTACTGAGTGAATAGTGATCGGGGGGCGCGCAGACCCCGGGCCCCGTGTTCGGGCAGCCGTGGGGAGTGCCGACGCCGTCACGGGGTAGGCCTGCCGTAATCCGTTCAAAGCCAGACCATCCGGCCGGCCCGCGCCGGCCCGACGAGAGGAGGCCCCCGTGGCCGCACCGGCTCGACTTCCGATCCCGGCCCAGTGGAAACCCGAGGCGGCCCCGTCCGCCCCGACCGACGGCGCGGCGCTGTGCGTGTTCAGCGCGGAGAGCGCCGACGCCCAGGCCCCGCTGACCAGCGAACCGCCACTGCCCGATGCCGAGCCCCTGACCAGCGAACCCCCGCTCGCCGACACAGCCGCCCTGACCAGCGAATCCGACCCGGTACCCGGCTCCTTCGCGTCGGGGCTGTAGATGACGGCGGCGCCCGACGAGAACCTGGTACCTCCGGCAGGGGACCTGTCCCGGCTCGCCGAACTGCACGGGGTCGCCACCTCCTACAGCCCCGCCCCGGGCCGCAGCGTCCCGGTCGCCGCCTCCGCCGTCGTCGCGGCTCTGGCCGCCCTCGGCGTCGACGCGGCCGGCCCGGCCGCCGTACGCACCGCGCTCGCCGCACGGGAACGCGAGCTGCGCGAGCGCCTGCTGCCGCCGACGCTCGTGCACTGGGCCGGCGACCCGCAGGGCCCCGCCGCCCTCGCCGCCCTGCCGCCGGGCACCCGCCTGCGCGTGGACACCGAGCAGGGCGAGCACCGGGACACCACCGCCGACCTGCCGCTCGGCGTGCACCGGGTGACCGCCGCCGCCCCCGACGGCCGCACCGGACACGCCCACCTCGTCGTCGCCCCCGACCGGCTGCCCACCCCGCCCGGCCGTTCCTACGGCCTCCTCGTCCAGCTGTACTCCCTGCTCTCCCGCCGCTCCTGGGGCATGGGCGACCTCGGTGACCTCGCCGAGCTGGCCGGCTGGGCCGGCCGCACCGCCGGAGCCGGATTCGTGCAGGTCAACCCGCTGCACGCGGCCGTACCCGGCGCTCCCACCGACCCGTCCCCGTACCGCCCGTCCTCCCGGCGCTTCCCCGACCCCGTGCACCTGCGGGTCGAGGACGTCCCGGAGTTCGCGTACGTCGAGGACCGCGAGCGGCTGAGCAGCCTGCTGGAGCGCGCCGAACGGCTGCGCGCCGACGTCCTCGACAAGGGCGCCCTCATCGACCGGGACGCGGTGTGGGAGCTGAAGCGTCAGGCGCTCGACCTCGTGCTCGCCGTCCCCCTCGCCCCCGGCCGCCGGGCCGCCTACGACGACTTCCGCGCCGCCCACGGCCGGGCCCTCGACGACCACGCCACCTGGTACGCCCTCGCCGAGGCCCACGGCCCCGACCGGCAGCGCTGGCCCGAGGGCCTGCGCGACCCCCGCTCGGCCGCCACCGCACGCGCCCGCGAAGAGCTCGCCGACCGGGTCGAGTTCCACACCCGCCTCGCCTGGCTCACCGACGGCCAGCTCCGCGCCGCCCAGCGCGCCGCACGCGAGGCCGGGATGCCCGTCGGGATCGTGCACGACCTCGCCGTCGGCGTGCACCCCGACGGCGCCGACGCCTGGGCCCAGCAGGACGTGTTCGCCACCGGCACCTCCGTCGGCGCCCCGCCCGACGCCTTCAACGCCCGGGGCCAGGACTGGGGCCTGCCGCCCTGGCGCCCCGACCGGCTCGCCGCCACCGGCTACGCCGCCTACCGCGACCTGCTGCGCGCCCTCTTCCGCTACGCCGGCGCCCTGCGCATCGACCACGTCATGGGCCTGTTCCGGCTCTGGTGGGTGCCCCAGGGCAGCGCGCCCACCGGCGGCACGTACGTCCGGTACGACGCCGACGCCATGCTCGCCGTCCTCGCCCTGGAGGCCACCCGCGCCGGCGCCGTCGTCATCGGCGAGGATCTGGGCACCGTCGAGCCCGGCGTGCGCGAGACACTGCAGCGGCGCGGGGTGCTCGGCACCTCCGTGCTGTGGTTCGAACGTGACTGGGAGGGTGACGGGCGTCCGCTGCCGCCCGAGCGCTGGCGCGCCGACTGCCTGGCCACCGCCACCACCCACGACCTGCCGCCCACCGCCGCCCGGCTCACCGCCGACCACGTCGACCTGCGCGACCGCCTCGGCCTGCTCACCCGCCCGGCGGCCGAGGAGCGCGCCGAGGCCGTCGCCGACGCCGCCGAGTGGCTCGCCCTGCTGGGCAGCCTCGGCCTGCTGGACCTGGCGGCCGCCGGACCGCCCGGCAGCGACGAGGAGGAGGAGATCCGTGCGGTCCACCGCTTCCTGCTGCGCACCCCGGCCCGGCTGATCGGCGTCTGGCTCCCGGACGGCGTCGGCGACCGCCGCCCGCAGAACCTTCCGGGGACCTGGGACCAGTACCCGAACTGGCGGCTGCCGATCGCGGACCGCGAGGGCCGGCCGATACCGCTGGAGGAGCTGACGGCGTCACCCCGGACGAGGGCGCTGCTGAATGTGTTCGCGCAGGTGACGGACGGAAGGATCACCCGTACGGGACCCCGGGCGCGTGGCCTTCCGGGTGATTCGCTAACTTGAGACCGTGGACAAGAAGAACGCCCTGCGCGCCGGCGCCCTGGCCGCCGGTACGACGCTGATGATGCTGCTCATGTCGTCCCCCGCCCTCGCGCTGACCCGCGACGACGGCGACGACCCCGGCCCCGGCCTGAGCGTCGTCCAGACGCTGGGCCTCTACGTGCTGATCCCGCTCGCGCTGTTCGCGATCATCGCCGGTCTGGTGATGGCGCTGGACAAGTCCAAGATCAGGACCATCAAGCCCTCGGCCGACGCCAGGACCGAGGCCAAGGCCAAGGCCTGACCGGACACCGATTCCGTCGCCGGGGGCGCCTGTCCTCCCGTCGGTACGTGCGCACCGCCGTACCCGGGTGAGGTCGGCGCCCTCGGCGTTTCCGCCGTCGGGCACGGCTCTGTTGCAGCCACCCGGCCCGCGCGGTCCGGCGACGCTCAGGGGCGGGCGCGGTCAGGGGCCGGCGCGGGGTTCAGGGGCTGGGCGCGGTCAGATACCGCTGCACGGTCGGACCGAGCCACGCCCGCAGTTCCCCGCACGTCAGCTCCCGCGCCGGCGGCAGCCGCAGCACATAGCGGGTCAGGGCGAGCCCCAGCAGCTGCGCGGCACACAGCGCGGCGCGCGCCGGGACCTGCTCGGGGTCGGGACAGACCTGCCGGGCCACCGGAAGCAGCTGGTCCCGGAAGATGCCCTGCATCCGCTCGGCCCCGGCCCGGTTGGTCGCGCCGGCCCGGAGGACGGCCGTCAGTTCCTCGTTCTCCTCCCACAGGTCGAGGAAGCGGCCCACCAGAGCCCGCCCGACCTCGTCCCACGGCACCCGCGTCAGGTCGGGCAGCCGCAGATCCAGCGCGACGGCCGGCGCGAACAAAATCCCTCCTTGCTGCCGTAGTAGCGCATCACCGTCGACGGGTCGATGCGCGCGTCCTTGGCGATCGCCCGGATGGTGGCCCGTTCGTAGCCGTCCGCGGCGAACCGCTCGCGCGCGGCCGGGCTCCAGGACGCCGCCAACCTGGGCTGGAAGCTGGCGGCGGTCGTCACGTACCCCGCGCCGCGCGGTGCCCACCGCCTCACAGGCGCCCGGGTCCCGGACGTCGCCCTGGCCGGGCGGCGGCCGTCTGCACGAGGCGCTGCACGGCGGCCGGTTCGCCGACTCGGCCGACCCGGCGGACATCGAGGCGGCGGTCGCCGAGCGCGTCGGCGGTTAGTGCGGTCCCTCCGTGGTTCCCGCCAGCAACTCCCTGAGCAGGTCGGCCAGTTGGCCGACCCGCTCGTCGTCGAGGAGGGACAGGGCCTCCGTCTGGACCGCGAGGCCCGCGCCGACCGCCCGGTCGATGACGTCCAGCCCCTTCTCGGTCAGCGTCACCTGCAGTCCGCGGCGGTCGTGCGGATCGGGGGAGCGGCGCAACAGGCCGGCCCTCTCCAGCTTGTCGAGGCGGCCGGTCATCCCGCCGGTGGTGAGCATGAGCGTGGCCGACAGCTGGCGGGGGGAGAGGGTGTACGGCTCGCCGGCGCGCCGCAGGGTCGCGAGCACGTCGAACTCACCGCGTGAGACGCCGTAGGGCCGGTACGCCTTCTCGGTGCGGTCGCCCATGGTGCGGGCCAGGCGGTAGATCCGCCCGAAGACCTCCATCGCCCTCGAGTCGAGGTCGGGCCGCACGGCCGCCCACTGGTCGATGATCGCGTCGACGGGGTCCCTGCGTTGCCGGCTGCCTTCGTCCATGGGCCGAGTATCGCTGGGCCGGCGATCGGCCACAAGAAAGTGGCTTGCCATTAAGTCGCTTAGCGCTAAGCTACTTTCTGCCAAGTTACTTTGTCCGAGGGGTGACACGATGAAGGCGGAGGAGAAGCCGGCCGTGAACCGATCCGCCACCATCGCGCTCACCGCACTCGCCCCCGTCTCCTGGGGCACCACCTACGCCGTCACCACCGCCTTCCTGCCCCCGGACCGCCCCCTGTTCACGGCGCTGATGCGTGCCCTGCCCGCCGGTGCGGTCCTGCTCGCGCTCACCCGGGTGCTGCCCCGCGGCCACTGGTGGTGGAGGTCGGCGGCGCTCGGCGCGCTGAACATCGGCGCCTTCTTCCCGCTGCTGTTCGTGGCGGCGTACCGGCTGCCCGGTGGCATGGCCGCCGTCGTGGGCTCGGTGCAGCCGCTGTTCGTCGTGGGCCTCTCGGCCCTGCTGCTCGGGCGGCGACCCGACCCGCGCACGCTCGCCACCGGTGTCGTGGCCGCCCTCGGCGTCAGCCTCGTCGTCCTGCAGGGGGCCGGAAGGCTCGACGCCGTGGGAGCGCTCGCGGCCTTCGCCTCCACGGCCTCCATGGCCGCCGGTACGGTGCTGACCAAGCGGTGGGGCCGTCCGGACGGGGTCGGTCCGCTCGCCCTCACCGGCTGGCAGCTCACCGCGGGCGGCCTGCTGATCGCGCCCCTCGCCTGCGCGGTCGAGGGCACCCCGCCCGCCCTGGACGGCCGGGCCGTGGGCGGCTACCTCTATCTGGCCCTCGCCAATACGGCCGTCGCGTACTGGCTCTGGTTCCGCGGCATCGGCCGGCTGACCGCCGGGCAGGCCGCCTTCCTCGGTCCGCTGTCCCCGCTGACCGCGGCCGTCGTCGGCTGGGCGGCACTCGGTCAGACGCTCACGCCGGTCCAGGCGGCGGGCATGGCGCTGGCGTTCGCCGCGACGCTGGCGGGGCAGCTCGGCGGAGTCGACGGGCGCCCGCCCCGATCGTTCAGTCATGCTGAAAAGAAGCGTCGAAAAGATTCGATGGACCTGACAGGTGACGCGCTGCGACGGTAGGGGCACCCCCCCACCGCCCAGCGAAAGGACCTCAGTGGCCGCCGTCCTGCCCCGGACCCCGACCCGCACGACCCTCGCCCCGACTCTCGGCGTCCCGACCCGCCGCCCCCTCGTCGGCCTGGCCTGTGCGCTGCTCGCCACGGTCGTCTGGTCCGGCAGTTTCGTCACCTCCCGCGGCCTGCACGACAGCGTCCCGCCCGTCCAGCACGCGTTCTGGCGCTGGGTGATCGCGCTGATCGCCGTGGCACCCTTCGGCGCGAGGCAGGCCTGGCGGCAACGGCGCCTGCTCCGCCGGCACGCACGCCACGTCCTGGGCGCCTCCGCCCTGGGCGTGGCCGTCTACAACACCCTCGTCAACCAGGCGGGTCTGACCACCCCGGCCGCCACCATGGGCATGATCATGGCCGCCTCGCCCGTGCTCATGGCGGTGTTCGAACGGCTGGGCGGCGTACGGCTCGGTGCGCGGCGCACCACCGGGCTGCTCATCGCCTGCGCGGGCGTGGCACTGCTCGTCGGCGGCGGCACCGGCTTCCCGTCCGGCGGCCTGTGGATGTCCGCGGCCGCCTGCTGCTTCGCCGGCTACAGCGCGCTGCTGCGCCGCGGGCCCGCCGAACTCTCCGGCACCGGCTTCCTGTTCACCACCTTTCTGATCGGCACGGTGCTGCTGCTGCCCGTCCAGGCCGCGAGCCTCTTGCTCCAGGGCGGCTTCACCCCGGCCCCGGGCACGGTCCTGCCCCTCCTCTACGGAGGGCTCGCCTCCTCCGCGGTGGCCTTCTTCGCCTGGAACAAGGCCGTCGCCCTGATCGGCGCCACCCGCGCGGGCATCGTCTACCACCTCCAGCCGGTCTGTGCGGCCGTGCTGTCCTGGGCCGTGCTCGGCGAGGACACCACCGGGACGCACCTGCTGTGCATGGCGCTGATCCTGGGCGGGGTGGTGCTGGGCGCGGGCGCCTCCGGGTGACGTGTAGCTTTCCCGGCATGGCCGAGTGGGACATCCGGAAGCTGCAGATCCTGCGCACCCTGCGCGAGCGCGGCACCGTGACGGCGACGGCCGAGGCCCTCCACATGACCCCCTCCGCGGTCTCCCAGCAGCTCACCAACCTCGCCCGGCAGCTCGGCGTGCCCCTGCTGGAGGCCCAGGGGCGCCGGGTACGGCTCACCGACGCCGCCCGCCTGGTGCTGACGCACACCGAGCCGGTCTTCGAGCAACTGGAGCGCACCCAGGCCGCGTTGGCGGCGTACGCCCAGGGAGAGGCCGGGGAGGTCCGGATCGGCGCGTTCTCGACGTCCGTTCCCGCCCTGGTCGTACCGGCCGTACGGGCCCTGCGGGCAAGGCACCCCGGGGTCACCGTCCGTGTGACGGAGGCGGAGGCCGCCGAGGCCTACGACCTGCTGGCCGCCGGCGAGGTCGACCTCGCCCTGTCCCTCGCGGCCGAGGCGCCGGGCGCGGCCGGCTCCCGCTTCACCCAGGTGCCCCTCCTGGCCGACCCCCTCGACGTGGCCCTTCCCCCCGGCCACCCGCTCGCCCGCACGGACCGTCTGAACCTGACCGACCTGGCCGCGGAACCCTGGATCTTCGGCGGCAGCGGCCCCTGGTCGGACATCACGCGCCGCGCCTGCGAGGCAGCCGGTTTCAGCCCCTTCCAGGGCCATTCGGCCTCCGGCTGGACCGCGATCCTCGCCATGGTGGAGGCCGGTATGGGCGTGGCCCTGGTCCCGCGCATGGCCGCGGCCCGCCGCGACGGGGTGGTCATGCGGGACCTCGGGCCGGACGGCCCGGTGCGGCATGTGACGGCGGCGGTCCGCCGGGGCGGGGAGACGGGGCGGGCGGTGGCCCGGGCACTGGAGGCTCTCCGGCGTGCGGCTGCCGCCGGTGTCCCCGGGGCGTGAAACCGCACCGGAACTCCGCCTCGCGGCTCCCTCAGTCCCGCCGCACCTCGTACAGGAAGCATCCGTACTCCACGGCCCGCACGTGCACCAGCGCCACCTCCGGGTCGGCGAAGGCCTCCGCCAGGGCCGCCCGGAAGGCGCCCGGGTCCCGTGCGGGTTCCACCAGCCGGCCACCCAGGATGCGGCCGCCGGCCGAGTAGCGGCGCAGGACGCGGTGGGCGTCGGTGAAGGGCAGGCCGGGGCCGGACGGACCCGGGCAGTCCCCGGCGTGGACGAAGACCGGGCCCTGCTCGTCGTACGCCCCCGGAGCGGCGCCGGTCCCGGCCGCCCAGCGGCGCAGGGGCGCGTACGAGACCAGGGCGATCGGCTCGCCGGGCTCGCTGCGGCGCAGGCAGCAGCGCAGCGGGGCGCCACCCTCCTCGTCAATGAAGGGGGCCGCGGGGCGCCCCGCGTCGTCGGTGGTCCGCAGCTCCTGCAGAACCCGGGGCGGGATGGGGCGCGGCATGCATGCCGCCGTCCGGGGTGCCTGGATCGTTGTCATGTGTCCAGCGTCCTGCCCCGGCGCGCCGCTCACCGGCGGGAACCGGACATCGCGTTCCCCGTGGATCCCATGGAAGGATGACGCAACCGACACATAACGAGGAGATGACCGCGTGCCTGGCACAAACCTGACTCGCGAAGAGGCGCAGCAGCGGGCCGAGCTGCTCACCGTTGACTCGTACGAGATCGATCTGGATCTCTCCGGCGCGCAGCAGGGCGGTACCTACCGGTCCGTGACCACGGTGCGCTTCGACTCCGCCCGGAGCGGCGCGGAGTCCTTCATCGACCTGGTGGCTCCGACCGTGCACGAGGTGGTGCTCAACGGCGACGAGCTGGACCCCGCCGAGGTCTTCGAGGACTCCAGGATCGCCCTGCCCGGCCTGCTGGAGGGACGCAACGTCCTGCGGGTCGTCGCGGACTGCGCCTACACCAACACCGGCGAGGGGCTGCACCGCTTCGTCGACCCCGTCGACGAGCAGGCCTACCTCTACACCCAGTTCGAGGTCCCGGACGCCCGCAGGGTGTTCGCCTCCTTCGAGCAGCCGGACCTGAAGGCCACCTTCCGGTTCACCGTGACGGCGCCCGAGGGGTGGACGGTGATCTCCAACTCGCCGACCCCGCAGCCGCAGGACAACGTCTGGGCCTTCGAGCCGACCCCGAGGATCTCGACGTACATCACGGCGATCGTCGCGGGCCCGTACCACTCCGTGCACAGCGTGTACGAGAAGGACGGGCAGAGCGTGCCGCTGGGCATCTACTGCCGCCCGTCCCTCGCCGAGTTCCTCGACTCGGACGCCATCTTCGAGGTGACCCGCCAGGGCTTCGACTGGTTCCAGGAGAAGTTCGACTACGCCTTCCCCTTCGCGAAGTACGACCAGCTCTTCGTGCCCGAGTTCAACGCGGGAGCCATGGAGAACGCGGGCGCCGTCACCATCCGCGACCAGTACGTCTTCCGGTCCAAGGTGACCGACGCGGCGTACGAGATGCGGGCGGAGACCATCCTGCACGAGCTGGCCCACATGTGGTTCGGCGACCTCGTCACCATGGAGTGGTGGAACGACCTGTGGCTGAACGAGTCGTTCGCCACCTACACCTCCATCGCCTGCCAGTCCGCCGCGCCCGGCTCGAAGTGGCCGCACTCGTGGACCACGTTCGCCAACTCGATGAAGACCTGGGCGTACCGGCAGGACCAGCTGCCGTCCACCCACCCGATCATGGCGGACATCCGTGACCTGGACGACGTCCTCGTCAACTTCGACGGCATCACGTACGCCAAGGGCGCGAGCGTGCTCAAGCAGCTGGTCGCGTACGTCGGCGAGGACGAGTTCTTCAAGGGCGTGCAGGCCTACTTCAAGCGCCACGCGTTCGGCAACACCCGCCTGTCCGACCTGCTCGGCGCGCTGGAGGAGACCTCCGGACGCGACCTGAAGACCTGGTCGGGCAAGTGGCTGGAGACGGCGGGCATCAACATCCTCCGCCCCGAGGTGCAGACGGACGCCGACGGTGCCGTCACCTCCTTCGCCGTCCGCCAGGAGGCCCCGGCCCTGCCCGCCGGCGCCAAGGGCGAGCCGGTCCTGCGCCCGCACCGCATCGCCATCGGCCTGTACGACCTCGACGAGGCGAGCGGCAAGCTGGTGCGCACCGAGCGGGTCGAGCTGGACGTCGACGGCGAGCTGACGGCCGTACCGCAGCTGGTCGGCAGGCGTCGCCCGGCGGTGATCCTGCTGAACGACGACGACCTGTCGTACGCCAAGGTCCGCCTGGACGAGGACTCCCTGCAGGTGGTCACCGAGCACCTCGGCGACTTCGAGCAGTCCCTGCCGCGCGCCCTGTGCTGGGCCTCGGCCTGGGACATGACGCGGGACGCCGAGATGGCCGCCCGCGACTACCTGTCCCTCGTCCTGTCCGGCATCGGCAAGGAGTCGGACATCGGCGTGGTGCAGTCGCTGCACCGCCAGGTCAAGCTCGCCATCGACCTGTACGCCGACCCGGCCGCCCGCGAGGCCCTGCTGGCCCGCTGGACCGACGCCACGCTGGCCCATCTGCGCGCGGCCGAGCCGGGCAGCGACCACCAGCTGGCGTGGGCTCGTGCCTTCGCGGCGACCGCCCGCACCCCCGAGCAGCTGGACCTGCTGGAGGCGCTGCTGGAGGGCACGCAGACCGTCGAGGGCCTGGCCGTGGACACCGAGCTGCGCTGGGCGTTCGTGGAGCGGCTGGCGGCCGTCGGCCGCTTCGACGAGGCGGAGATCACGGCCGAGTACGAGCGGGACCGGACCGCGGCCGGCGAGCGGCACGCGGCGACGGCCCGCGCGGCCCGGCCCACCCCGGAGGCCAAGGCGGAGGCCTGGTCCTCGGTCGTCGACTCCGACAAGCTGCCGAACGCCGTGCAGGAGGCCGTGATCGGCGGCTTCGTCCAGACCGACCAGCGCGAGCTGCTGGCGTCGTACGCGGACAAGTACTTCGAGGTCCTCAAGGACATCTGGGACTCCCGCTCGCACGAGATCGCCCAGCAGATCGCCGTCGGCCTGTACCCGGCGGTCCAGGTCTCCGAGGAGACCCTGGCCAGGACGGACTCCTGGCTGGCCGCGGCCGAGCCGAACGCGGCGCTGCGCCGCCTCGTCTCGGAGTCCCGCTCGGGCGTCGAACGGGCCCTGAAGGCCCAGGCGGCGGACGCGGCGGCGGGCCGGTAGGACACCGTGAGGGCGCCCGGCACGTGCCGGGCGCCCTCACTTTTTCGGGCGCTGTGCCTGCGCCCTACTTCGCGGACAGCTCCGCCGCGACCAGCTCCGCGATCTGCACCGCGTTCAGCGCGGCGCCCTTGCGGAGGTTGTCGTTGGAGATGAACAGCGCGAGGCCGTTGTCCACGGTCTCGTCGCGGCGGATGCGGCCGACGTACGACGGGTCCTGGCCGGCCGCCTGCAGCGGGGTCGGGATGTCGGAGAGGGCCACGCCGGGGGCCCCGGCGAGCAGCTCGGTGGCGCGGTCCGGGGTGAGGGGGCGCGCGAAACGGGCGTTGACCTGGAGCGAGTGGCCGGAGAAGACGGGCACGCGGACACAGGTGCCGGCGACCTTCAGATCGGGGATCTCCAGGATCTTGCGGGACTCGTTGCGCAGCTTCTGCTCCTCGTCGGTCTCGTTCAGACCGTCGTCGACGAGGTTGCCCGCGAACGGCAGCACGTTGAAGGCGATGGTGCGCTTGTAGACGTTCGGCTCGGGGAAGTCGACCGCCTGCCCGTCGTGGGTCAGCTTGTCGGCCTCGGCGGCCACCTTCTGCACCTGGCCGTGCAGCTCGGCCACGCCCGCGAGACCCGAGCCGGACACCGCCTGGTAGGTGGCGACGACCAGCGCCTCCAAGCCGGCCTCCTCGTGCAGCGGCTTGAGGACCGGCATCGCGGCCATCGTGGTGCAGTTCGGGTTGGCGATGATGCCCTTGGGACGGTCGGCGACCGCGTGCGGGTTCACCTCGGAGACGACCAGCGGGACCTCGGGGTCCTTGCGCCAGGCCGAGGAGTTGTCGATCACGACGGCGCCCTGGGAGGCGACCTTTTCGGCCAGCGCCTTGGAGGTGGCGCCGCCCGCGGAGAAGAGCACGATGTCCAGGCCGGTGAAGTCGGCGCTCGCCGCGTCCTCCACCGTCACCCCGTCCAGGACGGTGCCGGCCGAGCGGGCCGAAGCGAACAGACGCAGCTGCGTGACCGGGAAGTTCCGCTCCGTGAGGATCCTGCGCATGACCGTGCCGACCTGACCGGTGGCTCCGACGATTCCGACCCTCACAGTGACTCCCTCTTTGTGTCTCGTGCATGACCGGGGCTTTTCCATCATGCGGCCGACCCCGGTCCACCTGTCCAATTCTTTGCGAGACGTGCTCGAAGAGTGGGACACGATCACCCGGCGGACGGTTCCTGACGTCCGTCGAACACCCCGCTGAGCTGGAGAAATTCCCTCGCCCGGACGCCCGGGCCGCAAGCTGTGCTGTCCCGTCCCTGCCCGTACGGGTCCCGGTCACACGGCGATGTGACGTACGCCTCCGTGACCGCTCGAACCGGCCGAACGTTCCGGCACGCTTCCGCGTCGTAGGAGAAACGCGTGAGGGGGTGGCTTGTGCTGCGCGGAGGGGCGCGCCGCGACCGGGGGGAGTACGCCGCCGGTACGGACCGAGGGGACCGTACCGGCGACGATCCGCTGGACGCGGCCCAGGAACGCCGGGTGCGGGCGGTGCTCGCGCTCGGCGGGGTGCCGCAGTCGGACCTGCCGGACGGGGTGCAGCAGGTACGGCTGCGGCTGCTGGAGCGGACCGCGAGCGGCCGGGAGGCGCCGCGGGACGTGTCGGCGTGGGCGGCGGTGGTCGCCTCCAACCTCGCCATGGACTGGCACCGGGCCAAGAGGCGCCAGGAGCGGCTGGGGGAGCGGCTGGCCGCGCTGCACGAGCCCGCGCGCCCCTCCGGCGAGGAGACCAGCCTGCTCTCCCTCGCCGTCGCCCGGGGCCTGGACGGACTGCCCGCCGCGCAGCGGCAGGTCCTCGTCCTGCGCTTCTTCGCCGACCTGCCCGTCCGGGGCATCGCCGACGAGCTGGGCATCCCCGAGGGGACGGTCAAGAGCAGGCTGCACTCGGCGGTCCGCGCCCTGCGCGACCGCCTGCACGAGGACGAGGTGGTGTGACGTGACCGCCGGACACGGGGGCGCGCAGGACCCGGACGGTACGGGAGACGCCGGGGAGTACGGCGGCATGGACGCGCTGATGGCCGCCATCACGGGGGAGCCGCTGCCCGAGGAGGCCCGCAGGGATCCCGCCTTCCTGGCCGGGCACCGGGCGGCCGAGGCCGATGTGGCGGTCCTGAGGGAGCAGCTGGCCCTGATCGCGGAGGCGCTGACGGGGGAGCGTGCGGACGGGGTGCCGGGGGAGCGGGGGGCGCCCGGCGAACATGCCGGGAAGCCTCGTACGGTGCCTCGGCCGCGCGGTGTCACCCGGCCGGTGCGGGCCGGGCGCCGCCCTCCGCGGCCCCCACGCCCCGGTCGTCCCTCCGGGCCGCGCCGGGCGCTGCGGGTCGCCTTCGGCACGCTCGCCGGTGCCACGGCCTGCGCGCTGGCTGTCGGCTTCGGCTGGCTGGTGGCGCACTCCGGCGGCTCGGACGACAACGCCGGTGCCGCGGCCAAGGGCGTGGGCGACGCACCGGCCAAGATCTCCGGGGACGACGGGAAGCCGTCCGACCCGGCACGTGTCCTGGCCTGCTCCCGGCTCGTCGTGGAGGGGACCGTGGCCGAGGTGGAGCCGCAGCAGCAGTCCCGCCGGTCCCGGATCACGCTCACCGTCATCCGCTCCTACGAGCCCGCGCACGGGCCGGCCCGGGTCAGCTTCCTGCTCGGTCCCGGCGCGACACCGGCCCCTCGCCCGGGCCAGCACGTGCTCGTCCGGATCGGCTCCGGGCGGACGGTCCCGGGTCTGTGGGCCGTCGGTGACACCCGCGTGGCCGCCAACCGTGCCTGGATCACCGAGGCGCTGCCGAAGTCAC
The DNA here is from genome assembly GCF_040645475.1 of Streptomyces sp. NPDC046759. Lineage (NCBI taxonomy): Bacteria > Bacillati > Actinomycetota > Actinomycetes > Kitasatosporales > Streptomycetaceae > Streptomyces > Streptomyces sp. NPDC046759. The sequence goes on from NZ_JBEYYJ010000028.1 coordinate 40,483, forward strand.
GGCACACCACCTGCTCCGTCGAGGAGGCGCCCACCGAGAAGCCGTGAGGGGCGGGCGTCCCACCGGACACCCGCCCCCCGTACGGCCGGTCACCCCACTACGGCGTGACCTTGTCGATCTTCACGTTGCCGATGCCCGCCACCGTGCCGCGTGCGTTCACCAGCTGGATCCGGCCGAAGAACTCGCGGCCGGCCGGTGCCTCGGCGGCGGCCGTGACCTGGCCGGTGACCGTGGCCGTGTCGCCGGTGCCGAGCGCGACCGGTGCGGCGGCGTCGACCGTGACCGAGCCGAGGGCGGGGGAGAAGAAGACGTCCCGGTAGTCGTAGCCCGTCGCACCCGACGGGACGGAGTAGCCGACGACCTTGATGGTGTACGTACCGGCGGCCGGGGACGGGATGGACACCGCCTCCTCGGAGTCGCCGTCGGCGGACTGGGCGACCTGCTTGCCGGACGCGTCGTACACCGTCAGGTCGAGGTCGGCGGCCGTGTCCGACACGCCCCCGATGGCGACGTCCAGCGTGGTGGCGCCGGCCGGGACGTCCACCGTGGTGGTCTGCGTCTCGCCCTGCCCGATGGACGGGCGGGCCGTCCTGGCCGAGCCGAGCGGGCCCCCGGTGAGCCTGCCGTCGAGGGCCGCGTACTGGTTGGTGACCTTCCAGGTCGCGGCGACCGGCGTGCCCGCCTTCGCCTCGGGCACCGTCACCGTCTCCGGGTCGAAGGCCGCGCCGAGGACGGAGACGTCGAGCGTGTACGGGTTGTCCAGCAGCGGTGACGTACGCCGGGACTCGACCTCCACCTCCCAGACGCCGGGCTGCGGGTCGGTGTAGGAGCGCACGTCCGGCCTGCAGCCGTTGCCGTCCAGGTAGTTCGGGTAGCAGTACGGGGTGCCGGTGTTGTCGACCGGGACGCCGTACGGGTGGACGGCGATGAAGCGGGTCTGGCTGCCGTCCTTCAGTCCGCCGAGCGCGACCTGGAGCGACTTCGCACCCTGGGGCACGGTCAGGAAGTACGACCGCGTGCTGTTGCGCTGCACCGAACCCGTGGCCGAGTAGGTGAAGTTCACGGGAGCCGAGACCACGACGGTCGTCAGGATCTGCTTGTCGGTCCCCGGCGTCCTCGGGTCGTCGACCTCCAGGATCGCGCTCTTGATGCCCGCCGACGCCGGGGCCGCCTGGACCTTCACCGTCACCGGCTGGTTCAGCGGCAGCTTCACGACGTCGTCGCCGAGGATCCGGAAGGTGTGCCCGGCGTCGTTCGCGAACCGCAGCCGGTGCCGGACGGCCGTGTCCGGGCCCGAGGTGCGGGTGACGGTGATGTCGTACGTCTTCCGCCGGCCCGCCTCCAGGCCGCCCTCGCGGTCGTACAGGCCGGTGCCGAGACCGGGGGTCTTCAGGGACTGGTCGAGCGCGGTGTCGACGGGTGCCTCGACGGTGTAGTCGTGCGCGGTGGCGTGGTCGCGGATCGCGTCCCATGCGCCGACGACGTCGATCAGGCCCGCCCCCTCCTCGTACGCCTGAACTCCCCTGATGTGGTGGGCGGTCGAGGTGAGCGCCGTGCGCAGGTCGGCGGGTGTGAGGCCGATGCCCTTCTGCTCGGCGGCGCTCAGCAGCAGCGCGCTCGCACCGGCCGCCTGCGGGGAGGCCATCGAGGTGCCCTGGAGCATGGAGTAGCCGGCCGGGAGGGAGTAGCCCGCCTCGGCGACCGGGGAGCCGGGCAGCCAGGTCTGGGTGGTGTTGATCGCGGCGCCGGGCGCGGTCAGGGTCGGGGTGAAGCCGCCGTCCTCCCGCGGGCCGCGCGAGGAGAAGGGCATCATCTGGTACTTCTTCTCCACGACCGAGCCGTAGTTCGCGGCCCAGGTCTCCTTGGAGACGGCCGCGCCGACCGAGATGACCTTGTCGGCGAGACCCGGGTCGCCGATCGTGTTGGCACCCGGTCCGGAGTTGCCGGCGGAGATCACCAGCTGGACGCCGTAGGTGTCGATGAGCCGGGTGTACAGCTCGGCGCGCGCGTTGTCGCCGTCGTTCAGCGCGGGCAGGCCGCCGATCGACATGTTGACGATGTCGACGCCACGGTTCGCGACCAGGTCGATCATGCCCTCGGTGAGGGCGACGTTGGTGCAGCCGCCGGTCCAGGTGCAGGCCCGCGAGGAGACGATCTTCGCGCCGGGGGCCGCGCCGTTCATCTTCCCGCCGAACAGGCCGTTCGCGGCGGTGATGCCGGCGACATGCGTCCCGTGCTCGGACTCGATGACGCCGATGTTGACGAAGTCGGCCTTCTTGCCGACCCAGGACCCGCCGTAGGGGTCCATCGGCACGTCCTTGCGGATCTGCACGACGAACGGCACCCGCTCGGCCACGTCGGTCTTCGGATCGTCCGTGCCGAAGTAACCGACCTGGTAGCCGTCCTTGTACGGCTTCATCGGGGTGTCGTCGGTGAAGTCGTGGTCGTTGTCCAGGTCGACGGTGACGGTGCCGGCCGCCGGGTCGTACAGCACGCCCCAGCTGTCGGTGGTGTCGCCGTCGCGGTTCAGGTCGCCCTTCTCGTCGCCGCCGGTGGTGGCGGACTCCTTGAAGGTGCTGATCCCGTAGGAGCCGGAGGGCGCCGTCCAGGTCGCGCCGCCGTAGGAGAAGCTCGGCCCGGAGACCGTGGTGACCATCGGCCGCCAGGTCGCGTCACCGTCCACGATCGGGTCGGTGGAGGTCACCCAGTCGACGATCTTCCGTTCGCCGGTGGTGGTCTTCTGCAGCGCCGGGTGACCGAGGTCGACGCCGGAGTCGAGGATGCCGATCGTGATGCCGCGGCCGTCCCACTTCGGGTGGTCCTGGACGAACTCGACGGCACCGGTCTCGAAGGACGGGTTGTACGGGTTCTTCGCGGGGGTGTTCCGGCCCGGCCCCGGGTAAGTGGCGGAGCCCGCCGGGGCCTTGGCGCCTGCCGCGGACTTGGTGCCGTTCGGGCCCGGATCGTCGAGCGGGATCTCCTGCTTGAGGTCGATGGCGTGCACCGAGGAGAGCCGGGCGGCCGCGGCGATGGCCGAGTCCGCCTTCGCCGTCGGCACGGTGGCGCGGACGTAACCGAGTCTGTCGTAGGTGCGGCCCACCGAGCCGCCCTTGACGGCGTCCAGCTCCCGTGCGACCTGATCGGTCTGTCCCGGGGCCGTCGCGATCATCATCGTGACGTTCTTGTCGCCGTCGGCTTTGGCCTCGGCGAGCAGGTCGGCGTCGTCCGAACCCAGCTTGTCATGGGCGGACTTGACGCCGGAGCCGGAGCCGGAGCCGGCGGCGGCCGCGGCGGGCGGGGCCGGGGCGGCCAGGGCCAGGGGTATCGGCCCGACCGCGGAGAGGGCGGCCACCACGCCCACGGTCACGGCTGTGCGGGCCAGGCGTCTGCCACCAGGTATGGGATCACGCTCAGGCGTGTGGGTCATCGGCATCCCTCAGGTAAGGAGCGAGCGGACAAGGGCGCTCAGCTTTACCCAAGGGGCTTGTCTTTTGGGATCGTTGACCGAATCGATATGGATGTATGGGGAAAACCCGCGATGGGTTTTGCGCGGAGACGGACCATATGGTGGGGGATCCGCTCACTTCTCCTTCGAGCGCGCGTAATGCCGGGACGCCTTCGCGCGGTTGCCGCAGGCGGCCATCGAGCACCAGCGGCGGGTGCCGTTCCGGGACGTGTCGAAGAAGTGCAGGATGCAGCCGCCGCCGGAGCAGGTGCGGATCCGCTCCGGCGCCCTGCCGAGCAGGTCCAGGTAGTCGCGGGCGGCGAGCCAGGCCGGCCCCCAGGCCGGATCGGTGAACTCGGGTTCCTCGGCGGGACCGTCGGCGGTCAGCCGGGGCCGGATCCGCCCGTGCGCCAGTACGGCGTCCACCAGTGGCGCCGCCTCCCGCGGTGACCCGTGCACCGCCGCCGCGATCGCCTCCCGCGCCTCGCGCAGATGGCGCAGCGCCTCCGGACCGGCCGGATGGGCGCCGGTCAGCCCGTTGCTCGTGAGCCAGACCGCCAGCCCGCCGGTGTCGTCGAGCAGGTCCTGGGTGACGCCTTCCTGGTTCCACCGGGTGTTGAGCAGGTCGAGAGCCAGGGGCTCACCGGTGAGGGGGCGGGGGTCTCGGGCGGCGGTCATCGGGCACTCCTTCTCATCTAACCGCTCAATTGTATGTGAGCGGTTGACCGGTCGGCATCTAACCGTCTAAATTCATCTATGAAGGTTAGCCATTCCCAAGGAGGGCCCCATGGCTCCGCGCATCGCGCACGCAGGCCTGAACGTCACCGACCTCGACCGCTCCCTCGTCCTCTACCGCGACCTCCTCGGCTTCGCCGTGCTCGCCGAGGGCAAGGAGGACGACCAGCGCTGGGCGATGCTGGGGGAGATCGGCGGCTCCCCGCTCGTCACCCTCTGGCAGCAGGCGCAGGGGCGGTACGACGGCGACCGGTCCGGGCTGCACCACCTCGCCTTCACGGTCGACTCGATCGACCGCGTCCGGGAGTACGAGACGGCGCTGCGGGCCGCCGGAGTGGACTTCGCCCACGACGGCGTGGTCGCCCACCGCGAGGGCGGGACCTCGGGCGGTATCTTCTTCCGCGACCCGGACGGCATCCGCCTGGAGATCTCCGCCCCGCTCGGCCCCGACGGCGCCCCGGCCCCGCACGCGACCGCTCCGACCTGCGGCTTCTTCTAACCATGGGCGCCTATCACGCGGGCTCGCTCGCCGTGCAGGAGCTGATGGGCGTACGTGACCGCGCCGATCACGTCGGCCGCTCCCTCGGCCAGGACATCAAGCCGGTCGCGGCGGCCTTCCTGGAACTCCAGCCCCTGCTGATCGTGGGCGCGGCGGACCCGGGGACGGGGAGTGTGTGGGCGTCGGCGCTCACGGGCGACCCGGGATTCGTCCGGGCCACAGGGCCCCGGCAGATGTCCGTCGCCCTTGGTGCCGGGCACGCGTCCGGTGCGCGGACGGACGGCCGGCCTGTGGGGGCGCGGGGAACCGCGCGAGCGACCGCGGCCGGCCGGCGTCCGCACGGCGACCCGGGCGGGCCGCTCGCCGCGGCGCTGAAAACCCCGGGCACTCACATCGGCACCATCGCCCTCGACCCCCGCACCCGCCGTCGCATGCGCCTCGACGGCCGGCTGAGCCCGACCCCCCGCGGGTTCGCCGTCACCGCGGACCGGGTCTTCTCCAACTGCCCCAAGTACATCCAGCGCAGGGAGTCCTACGAGACCCTCCCCGACCGAGAGCCGGGCCCCCCGCACCGCCTGGCCGAACTCGCCCCGCAACACGCCGCGTTCATCCGTGCGTCCGACACCTTCTTCCTGGCCACGGTCCATCCGGCCGGCGCCGACGCCAGTCACCGCGGCGGCAGTCCCGGCTTCGTCCGGGTCACCTCTGCACGCGAACTGACCTGGCCGGACTACCCGGGCAACGCCATGTTCCTCTCCCTCGGCAACCTGCGAAGCGACCCCCGCGCCGGACTGTTCTTCCTGGACTGGAGCACCGGCACCACCCTCCAGCTCACCGGCGAGGCGCGCACCGAATTCACCGCGGCGGGCAACCGCACGGTCCGCTTCACCCTCACCGAGGCCGTGTGGACGCCGGCCGCCCTGCCGCTGCGCTGGTCCGCCCCCGAATATTCACCGGCGAATCCGGACCTGCCGGGCTAACGTCCCGGAATGAGACGGAACTTGAGGGTGGCGGCCTACGCCGTATGCGTCCGCGACGGACAGATCCTGCTCGCCCGGTCACCCGGCCTCGACGGCGGACCGCCCGAATGGGTGCTGCCGGGCGGCGGCATGGAGCACGGCGAGGACCCGTACGACACCGTGCGCCGCGAACTCACCGAGGAGACCGGTTACCGCATCGAGGTGACCGGTCTGCTCGGCGTGGACTCGCACCGGCTGACCGTGGGCCGGCACGCCGACCACCATGCACTGCGTCTCGTCTACGAAGGACAGGTCGTCGGCGGTGAACTCCGGTACGAGATGGACGGCTCCACCGATTTCGCAGCATGGCAGGACCTTTCGGTCGTACCGGACCTGAACCGGGTGCACCTGGTCGACGTCGCGCTGCGCCTGTGGCGGGAGCGCCCCGTGCACGGGCATCTCGCCCCCGGAGTCCGTCCCCTACCCCAGGAGATGAACGAGGAGTAACTGCCCCGGGGCCGCCCGCAATCCACTCCATGACCGCGGCCGGTACCCCGAGATCCACGTACGGTGATCGGCGCTGCGCGTTGCCGCCGCGTTCACGCGCAGGTCATCCCCGGTGCCAACGATCCAGAGTGAGCGGGGCGTTCGCGGATGCGATCGACCCGCGACCACTGCCGACGCGTTCGCACTCGGGGAGATCGCGCCATGTCGCGCCTACGCTCTGTCGCCACCTCCGCTTCGGGGGTCAACCGCCGTACCGTCATCGCCGCCGCCGGAGCGGTCTCGCTCTCCGCCAGCGTCGGCTACGCCCTCCGCCCCACCGACAGCGAGGCCGCCACCACCGCCGCGACGCCGGTCGCCCACTCCCGGCAGGCCACCGCGGCGGCCCCGCTCGCCCCCTACACCAAGGGCACCACGCTCGCCTCCGTCGCCGCGCCCCGGAACAGCTCCGGCTACCGGCGGCTCGGCGACGGGCCCGGCTGGGCGCGCGTGGTGCGCGGTGAGCTGGCCACGCCCAAGTCCGGCCGCGCGAGCCGCCGCCACGCCCTCGCCGCGTTCGTGCAATTCACCGACCTGCACCTGATGGACGTCCAGCACCCTCTGCGCTGGGAGTTCCTGCGCGCGGCCGATCCGCACTCCTGGCGGCCGCAGGAGGCACTCACGGTGCCCGGCGCGATCTCGCTCGTCGAGCGGGTCAACGCGCTGCGGGGCGCCCCCGTCACCGGCGCCCCGCTCCACTTCGTCATGACCACCGGCGACAACACCGACAACAACGCCCACTCCGAGCTGGAGTGGTTCATGAAGGTGATGAGCGGTGGCCGCATCAGCCCCAACTCCGGTGACCCCAGGCACTACGAGGGCGTGCAGAACAGTGGTCTGCAGCTGTTCTGGCAGCCCGACGCCGCCCTCCGCGACTACGACAAGGCGCTCGGCTTCCCGGAGCTGAAGGGTTTCCTGGCCGCCGCGATCCGCGAGGTGCAGAGCCCCGGCCTGAAGCTGCCCTGGTACTCCACCGTCGGCAACCACGACGCCCTCCCGCTCGGCGCCTACGGCTCCCACGGCGACCCCTACCTCGCCGAGGCTGCCATGGGCGGCAGGAAGCTGATGAACGTCCCGGCCGCCGATGCGAAGAAGCTCCTGGCCTCCATCAACAACGGCACCGACCCCAAGGGCACCGGATACCGCGACTTCCTCAAGGCCCACGCCCGCTCGATGCGTTCGGTCACGCCGGACGAGAGGCGCGCCCCCTACACCCCCGCCGACTACCTCAAGGCCCACCTCGACCCCGCCCACCAGGGCCACGGCCCGGTCGGGCACGGCTACTCCTCGGCGAACCTCGACGCGGGCACCCAGTACTACGCCTTCCGCATCGCCGACGACGTCATCGGCATCAGCCTGGACACCACCGACGCCGGCGGCTTCTACGAGGGGTCCGTCGGCACCGCCCAGCTGAAGTGGCTGGACAAGACGCTGAAGGACAACAAGGACTCCTACGCCGTCGTCTTCAGCCACCACACGAGCAAGTCGATGGACAACACCCGCCCCGACCCGGCCCGTCCCGGCGAGAAGCGGCACAGCGGCGCCGAGGTGATCTCGGTCCTGTCCGCCCACGCCAACGTGCTGGCCTGGGTGAACGGGCACGTCCACCGGAACGTCATCACCCCGCACCAGGCCTCCGGCGGCCGCTCCTTCTGGGAGATCTCCACCGCCTCGCACATCGACTACCCCCACCTGGCCCGCATCATCGAGCTGGTGGACAACAAGGACGGCACGATCTCCCTGTTCACCACGCTGATCGAGTCCGCCGCCCCGCACCGCACCGACTTCGCCGACCTCTCCCAGACCGGCCTCGCCGCCCTCTACCGCGAGCTGGCCTACAACGCCCCGGGCGCCAGCAAGACCCTCGCGGGCAGCGTGACCGACCGGAACACGGAGCTGGTGCTGAAGAAGGGGTGAAAGTCACCCAACCGGCCCAACGGCAGGCAACCTTCCCGTACCCCTCACCGGTTTGTCCCCTCGACCGCACCGACATCACTGGTTGGGGGAAGACATGCGCGCACGCACGACACGCACGACCCTGGTGGGCACCGCCGCCCTGCTCGTCTCGGCGGCCCTGACCGCTCCGGCCGTGGCCGCCACCGGCACACACCCACGGAGCGGCCACGCCGGCACGCTGAAGGCCGTCGAGGCGGCCGTCGCGGCCGGCGTGCCGGGGGTGACCACCACGGCGAAGGACACCCGCGGCACCTGGTCCGCGACGGCCGGTGTCGGCGACACACGCACGGGCCGGCCGCGCTCCACCGCCGACCGCTACCGCGTCGGCAGCATCACCAAGACCTTCGTCGCCACCGTCCTGCTCCAGCTGGAGGCGGAGGGCCGGCTGTCCCTGGACGACACGGTGGACACCTGGCTGCCGGGCGTCGTCCAGGGGAACGGGAACGACGGCCGGCGGATCACCGTCCGGCAGCTGCTGAACCACACCAGCGGCGTCTACAGCTACACCGAGGACGCGGACTTCGGCCGCGCCTACTTCACCGCGGACGGCTTCGCGCAGCACCGCTACGACACCCTGGCACCGCGTCAGCTGGTCGCCGTGGCGATGCGGCACAAGCCGGACTTCGCGCCGGGGACGTCCTGGCACTACTCCAACACCAACTATGTGATCGCCGGCATGCTGATCGAAAGGGTGACGGGACACTCGTACGCCACCGAGATCGCCCGCCGCATCATCGGACCGCTGCACCTGAGGGCCACCTCCCTGCCCGGTACGACGGTCACCGTCCCGCAGCCGAGCAGCCGCGCCTACTCCAAATTCACCGATCCGAAGAGTCCCGTTCATGACGTCACCACCCTCAATCCCTCCCTCGCCTCCTCGGCGGGCGAAATGATCGCGGACTCCGCCGACCTCGACCGCTTCTACGGCGCCCTGCTCGGCGGAAGACTCCTTCCGGCGCACGAGCTGAAGGAGATGAAGACCACGGTGGACACCAAGATCGCTCCCAATGTCCGGTACGGCCTCGGCCTCATGGACACCACGCTGAGCTGCGGTGTTCATGTCTGGGGCCACAGCGGTGGCATTCACGGCTCGGTCAGCGAGGCGGATGTGACGGTGGACGGGCGGCATGCCCTGGCGCTCAATTTCAACGGCGACTGGGCCGGGGACACGGCTGCCGTACTCGAAGGGGAATTCTGTTAGGCACCGTTTCATTCGCGTCATTCCGCGTTAACGCGCCCGTAATGTCCGTACCGCCTCATATCGGCTAACCCGCTGTGGACGGGGTTGGCTCGATCTTCGCGATCATTTATGCAAGGCGGGTGGTCGTGTGCGCGCGACACACGGACTGCGTGTGCTGTCGGTCTACGAGGGCTTCTTCTCCGGAGGGGCCCGGATCGTGCACAGCGACGTCGTACTGGGACTGGCCGAGGGCGGCCAGTCCCACCAGGTACTCAGCATCCACGGTGAGGTTCATCGCGAGGCCACGCGGCAGCGCATGGAGGACGACCACTGCTACCGGGCGCTGACCGCCGGCGGTGTCGGCGTCACCTCGCTCGGCCGCACCGCCGGCCTGGTGGACGGCACGCTCGCGGCGAACGTTTTCAGCGGACCCGAGCTGGCCGAAACGGCTCGGTCGATGGCCGGGGCGGAGGTGATCCTGTCCCTCAAGGAGCAGCCGCTGGCCCTGCTGAACCAGGCGGGCCTGCCCCGCCGCCCGGTCGTGGTCTGTCTGCACCGCTCCGACCCGGAGAACCAGGGGCCCGCGCTCGAGGAGCTGAAGGCCGCCATCGCCGACGGCACCGTGGCCGCGTGCGTGTGCTGCGCCGAGTCCACGCGGGCCGCCTACGAGGCCGCCGGCATCCCTGCCCGGCTGCTGCACGTCATACCCAACGGCGTCGACCTGCTCCGTTTCCGCCCGGACCCGGCCGCGCGCCTCGCCGTGCGCACCGCGCTCGGGATCGCGGACCGCGCGCCGGTGGTGGTCTTCGCGGCCCGGTACGCCGCCATGAAGAACATCCCGCTGCTGCTCCGGGCGGCCCGGGCCTGGCTGGCCCGCGAGGGCGGCGGGCACCTGGTGATGTGCGGTGCCGGGATGACGCCGGGCAACCCCGGGCTGCGCGCGGACCTCGCCGACGCCTTCGCGGACGCGCCGTCGCTCACCGACCGGGTGCACCTGCTCGGCGTGCGGCAGGACATGCCGGCCGTCTACGCCGCCGCCGACGTCGTCGCCCTGACCTCCGTCTCCGGCGAGGCGGCACCGCTGTGCCTGATCGAGGGGATGATGTGCGGCGCGGTCCCGGTGACGACCGACATCGGCGACAGCGCGGCCATCGTCACCGGCCACGGCTTCGTGACCCCGCCGGACCCGGGTGCGATCGCTCTGGCGTGGTCCGCCGCGGCCGCCGGGCGTGCGGAGCTCGCGCCGGTTCTGGAGGCCGCCCGTGAGCGCTTCAGCCGCACCCGCATGATCGCGGCCTACGCGGCCCTGCTCGACGAGGTGTACGCCTCGCAGGCCGGCGGGCAGCGGGCGATGGCGCAGCACGCGGTGGGCGACGCGATCCCGGCACCGTCCGTCCCGCTGGGCGAAGAGGCGGCGGAGGAGCGGTAGCCGGACCCGGGCACCGCCCCCTGCCGGACCCGGGCACCGGCCCCTGCCGGACCCGGGTGCCGCTCTGGCGTGGTTTGCCGCGGCCGCCGGGCGCCCTGTGCCGGCAGGGGGCGCAGGCCGGGACGGCGAGCGTGCGTTGCCGGCTGCGGTTCCGCCGGTTCCGGCCCTGCGGGTTTCAGGAGACGCGCTCCAGGACCGGCAGGTAGCCGAGGGACTGTCCCGGTGCCGTCGGGTGGTACGACTCGGTGACCGCCGGCAGGTCCACGCTGTGCAGCCAGGGGCTGGACGAGCAGATCTCATGGCCGGCGAAGGCGGCCCTGACGTCGGCGAAGGTGAACCCGTGGGCGGCGGCGCGGCGGGCGATCACCGCGTCGAGGTGGTCCACGCCGTCGTTGACGGCGGCGCGCGCGGTGTCCTGGAGTCCGGCTTCGCAGGTGCCTCTGAGGTGGTACAGGTGGGGATAGCCGAGCACCACGACGTGGGCGGCGGGGGCCCGGTTCCGGATGGCCGAGTAGAGCCGGTCCAGGCTGTCCCCGAGGGAGCTGTCCACCGTGGCGCGGGCGCCGGCGACGGCTGACAGGCAGCGGCTGGTTCCGCCCAGCGCGCAGGTCGTCATGACGCCGACGAAGCCCGCGTCGCTGCCGCCGACGGTGAGGGTGACCAGCCTGGTACCGGCGCCGAGCGTGCCGAGCTGGCGGGACAGGACGTCGTTCGTCCGGGCGTGGTTGCACGCGGGGAAGGCGAAGGACGCCACTCGGTGCGCCGAGGCCCACAGCACCGGGTACGCCCGGCTGCTGCGCCTGCAGTTCGTGCCGGTGGGGAGGTAGTCGCCGGCGCCGAGACCGGCGGAGTAGGAGTCACCGAGGGCCACGTACCCCGGGCCCGCTCCCGGTGGCGCCGCCTGTGCCGTCGCGGGGGCGCCGACGAGACAGGCGCCGGCGAGCAGGAGGACCGACGAGCACGCGGCTGTCCGGGTGTGTCGCATACCTCTCATCCTGCGTGGTCCGGACGGCGCCGCCCGCGCGGCTCCTCCGTTCGGGTGAGAACCCAGCGTCACCCGGGGACCGGACGCACGAGGAGGGGCCGCCGGCATCCGCCCGGCGGCCCCTCCTCTCCCCTCCCGAGGGCGTCGCGCCGCCCTCCCGATGCCTCCCGGTCCGTCACTACCGGGGAAGCACCACGACATACGCGGCCGGGTCGCGGTCGGCGGAGGCCATCAGGGCCGTGCGGACCACCGCCGCCTGCTGTTCCATCGCGTCCCTGAGCTTGCGCGGGGTGATGTACACGACGGTGATCCCGAGGCGTTCCAGGTGCTCGCGCTTGCGGGCGTACTCCGCCCACAGCTCGTCGTCGTCCTCCCGATGCCCTTGACGGGGCGCCCGGGTGTCCAGCTCCACCGCCACCGCCTGGTCGGGCCAGTACGCGTCCAGGCCGCCGAGGTGCGGACCGCCGGGCAGGCGCAGGTCCACGTTCCACACCGGGTCGGGCAGCCCGTACTCGCCGACCATCCGGTACAGGCGCTGCTCGGCGATCGAGCGGCCCTCCGCGACCAGCGAGTTCACCGCGTCCACCACGTGCGGGCGGTTCAGGAGCTTGGCATGGGTCAACGCCCGTACCACCGCGGCCGGTTCGCAGTGACCGCCGCGCACCGCCTCGGTCAGCAGCCGCCGTACCGCCTGCCCGTCCGTCAGCTCCGCCACCGCGTCCGCCAGCGCCCGCGGCACCGGCGCCACCGGCAGGCCCGTCACCGTGTTCGGGGTGGGCAGGGCGCCCGTACGCAGGACCCGGACGTGGCCGGCGGAGCGCAGCCGGCGCAGCCGGGGGACCAGGACGTCGATGCGGTCCAGGGAGAGCAGCGATGGGGCGGCGGAGAAGCCGTGGAGGGTGAGGGCGGCGAGGCCCGTGATCATCGCCTCCGCGTAGACCGCTCGGTGCGGTTCCTCCGCCGTCGGCTGGGCCGGCACACCGGGCGCGGACTCACGGGCCGCGTACAGCAGGGCCGCGTGCAGACGCTCCTCGCTCGTCGGCGGGCCCGGGTGCAGCAGGACCACGTTCGGCAGCAGCAGCTGCCAGGGGCCACCGGGGCGGCACTGCTCGGTCAGTTCGGCCGTGCTCACGCCGTGGGAGCGGAGCTGGGCCGTCGTCAGGACGCGGCGGTGGACCTCGGAGAGGTGACGGAGAGGGCGGGGGGAGAGCGGGGTGTTGTGCGTCATGGCCTCGAAATTCCCACCCCCCGTCGCACCTGTAACCGCTGTTACACGGCCGTCGAAGAATGCAGACAAGCCGGGACTAAAGGTCAAGTGTTCGGGTGCCGAGTAGGGAAGGGAAACCCCTGGTCCGAACGGGCGCGGACCAGGGGTTACGGCTATGTTTGACCGAATTTCGTAACGGTCACTGGCCGGGGAAGCTCAGGCCAAGGCTCAGTGGCCGGTGGCCGCCGCGTCGCACTCCTGTGCGCGCAGCGCCCGCGCCAGGTCGTCCCGCGCCTCCAGCACCAGCCGGCGCAGTGCCGGCGCCGCGTCCGGGTGCGAGTCCAGCCACGCGTCCGTCGCGTCCACGGTCTCCGGGCGGTCCTGCAGCGCCGGGAACAGGCCCCGTACGACGTCCATGCCGATCTGGATCGACCGCTCCCGCCACACCCGCTCGATCGCCGCGAAGTACTTCTGCGCGTACGCCGCCGTCAGCTCCCGCTGCGAAGGCTGGTCGAAGCCCGCGATCGTCGCCTCCACCAGCGCGTTCGACAGCGCGTCGGACTCCACCACCTGTGCCCACGCCTGCGCCTTGACCGCCGCCGACGGGCGGGCCGCCAGGCACCGGACCTGGTGCCGCTTGCCGGACGCCGTGTCGTCGCGGGCCAGCTCGGCCGCCAGGACGGACTCGTCGGCCACCCCGTGCGCCGCCAGCGGCTCCAGGAACGCCCAGCGCAGCTCCTGGTCCACCTCCAGGCCGTCGATCGACGTCGTCCCGTCCAGCAGGTCCTTCAGGAACTCCAGGTCCGGCTCGGCGAAGGCCACGGTCGCGAAGAACCGCGCCCACGCCAGCTGCTGCTCGCTGCCCGGCCCCGCCGCCCGCAGCTCCCTGAGCGCCCCCTCGGCGAGCTGTTCCGCACCGGTCTGCCGCCACTGCGGCGCCGCGTAGTGCACCAGCGCCGAGTTCGCCCACGCGTGCAGCATCTGCAGCACGCCGATGTCGGACTCGCGGCCCGCGAACCGCAGCACCAGGCCGACGAAGTCCCGCGCCGGCAGCAGCGCGTCCCGGGTCATGTTCCACAGCGCCGACCAGCACAGCGCCCGGGCCAGCGGGTCGGTCAGCGCGCCCAGGTGCGTCCGGAGCGTGTCCAGCGAGGTCTCGTCGAAGCGGACCTTGCAGTACGTCAGGTCGTCGTCGTTGACCAGGACCAGCTCCGGCGCCTCGGCGCCCGCCAGGTCCGCGACGACCGTGCGCGGGCCCTCCACGTCCGTCTCCACGCGCGCGTACCGCTCCAGCGCGCCCTCGGGCGTCCGCCGGTACAGGCCCACGGCGACCCGGTGCGGCCGCTCCTCGGGGTGCGACTCCGGCGCCTCCTGCACCACCGCCAGCTCGGCCACCCGGCCCTCCGGGTCCAGGAGCACCTGTGGCGTCAGCGAGTTCACCCCGGCCGTCTGCAGCCACGAACGCGCCCACGCCGCCATGTCCCGGCCGCTGGTCTCGCCCAGCACCGACAGCAGGTCGCCGAGGCGCGTGTTGCCGTACGCGTGCCGCTTGAAGTAGCGGCGGGCGCCCTCCAGGAACGCGTCCTGGCCGGCGTACGCCACCAGCTGCTTGAGTACCGAGGCGCCCTTGGCGTACGTGATGCCGTCGAAGTTCAGCTTGGCGTCCTCCAGGTCGCGGATGTCCGCCGTGACCGGATGCGTGGACGGCAGCTGGTCCGCGCGGTACGCCCAGGCCTTGCGGCGGTTGGCGAAGGTGATCCAGGCGTCCTTGAAGCGGGTCGCGCCGACGGCTCCGAACGTGCCCATGAAGTCGGCGAAGGACTCCTTCAGCCACAGGTCGTCCCACCACTCCATGGTGACCAGGTCGCCGAACCACATGTGCGCCATCTCGTGCAGGATGACGTTGGCCCGCGCCTCGTACGACGCCTGGGTCACCTTGCCGCGGAAGATGTACTCCTCGCGGAAGGTCACCAGGCCCGGGTTCTCCATGGCGCCCAGGTTGTACTCGGGCACGAACGCCTGGTCGTACTTCCCGAACGGGTACGGGTAGTCGAAGTGGTCGTGGAAGAAGTCCAGGCCCTGCTTGGTGATGAGGAAGACGTCGTCGGCGTCGAAGTGCGGGGCGAGACCCTTGCGGCACATCGCGCCGAGCGGGATCTCCAGCTTGCTGCCGTCCTCGAACACCCGCTCGTAGGTGTCCGTCACATAGTGGTACGGCCCCGCCACCACGCACGTGATGTACGTCGAGATCGGCTTGGTCTCCGCGAACCGCCAGACGCCGTCGGCCGGTTCGCCCGTCCCGTTGCTCCACACCGTCCAGCCCTCGGGCGCCCGCACCTCGAAGCGGTACGGCGCCTTCAGGTCCGGCTGCTCGAAGTTCGCGAACACCCGGCGGGCGTCGGCCGGCTCGTACTGGGTGTAGAGGTAGACCTCGCCGTCCTCGGGGTCGACGAAGCGGTGCAGACCCTCGCCGGTGCGGGAGTAGGCGCACTGCGCGTCCACCACCAGCTCGTTCTCCTCGGCCAGGTCCTCCAGCGCGATCCGGGCGCCGTCGAAGACCTCGCTCGGGTCCAGGTCCCGGCCGTTGAGGGAGACGGCGGTCACGCCCGGCGCGATCAGGTCGGCGAAGCTCGCCGCGCCCGGCTCGTTGCAGCGGAAGCGGATCGTGGTCACCGAGCGGAAGGTGCGCGGCTCCCCGTCCCCGCCGCCGACGGCGGACCTGAGGTCCAGGGACACCTCGTACCCGTCGACGGACAGCAGGGCGGCCCGCTCCCGGGCCTCGTCACGGGACAGATTCTCACCGGGCACGGAGGGCACTCCCTTGTGATCGCGTGGATGAGGGCTGAATCAGGACCGATCCTGCCATGTGCCCCTGACGGGAGGCAGCAGGGAATGCCGGACGGGAGGACGTGGTTGAGTGCTGGAAAGCGTCTTTCGTTGAGGAGAGCCATGTCCGAGTCCGGCAAGACCCCCGTCGACTTCTGGTTCGACCCGCTGTGCCCCTGGGCCTGGATGACCTCCCGCTGGGTGCTGGAGGTGGAGAAGGTCCGCGACATCGAGGTCCGCTGGCACATCATGAGCCTCGCCGTCCTCAACGAGAACAGGATCGACGAGCTGCCCGAGGAGTACCGGGAGATGCTCGAGACGAAGGCCTGGCAGCCGGTGCGCGTGGTCACCGCGGCCTGGCAGAAGCACGGCGCCGACATCCTCGGTCCGCTCTACACCGCGCTCGGCACCCGCATCCACAACAACGGTGAGGGCCCGACCCTGGAGGCCGTCGCCGGCGCCCTGGCGGACGTCGGCCTGCCCGCCGGCCTCATCGACTACGCCGACCAGCAGGACTTCGAGTTCGACGCCGAACTGCGCGCCTCCCACAAGGAGGGCATCGAGAAGGTCGGCCAGGACGTCGGCACCCCGGTCATCGCGGTGCCCGGCCCCGACGGTGAGCAGATCGCCTTCTTCGGCCCGGTCGTCACCCCCGCCCCGAAGGGCGAGGAGGCGGCCCGCCTGTGGGACGGCACGCTCGCCGTGGCCTCCGTGCCGGGCTTCTACGAGATCAAGCGGACCCGTACCAAGGGGCCGGACTTCACCAACCTGTAGGCCCCCCGGCGCTCTAGGAGAGCGGCACGCCCGGCTTGCGGAAGAACAGCCCGGCGACGGACCCGCCCTTGTCGAAGCTCACGCGGAACTCGGCGGGTCCCCGCTCCATGCGCAGGGGCACGCTGACCACGGTGTACCCGCCGACCGCGGCGTCCTTTGGATCCCGGTGGGACTCGTAGCGTCCGTACTGGCCCTGGAAGCTGCTCCACGCCTTCTCCAGCGTGTCCGGCGGCAGTTGCCTGCGCACGGCCGCGTCGAAGTGGACGGTGGCGGCGGTGTAGTCGCCCTTCACGACGGCGTCGAGCGTCCGCAGGGCGACGGTGTCGTCGCGCGGCGCGGCCGCAGCGGAAACGGTGGCCGGCAGCAGGGCGGCCGCGGCCGGCGCGACCGTGGCCGCGGTCCGAACGCGTCGCCGCCCGCGGACCGGCGGCATGCCTGTGATGGGCATACGGTGCATACGGGGCATGTATCCATCGTGCGGCACCTGCCCCCCGCGCATACGGACGGTCCTGACCAGGAGGACCCCCGTGAGTCACGTCCTCACGGGGGTTCTCCCTTCCTCCGCCTGCCGTCGTGAAGGGGGAGAAGACGATCACGAGGCAGGACGTCTCGGGGGATTCAGGGAGCGAGCAGCAGCGCGTCGGCGCGGGACTTGGCGGCCTCGTGACGGCGGGCCACGTCCTGCCAGTCGACGACCTGCCACATGGCCTCGACGAAGTCCGCCTTCTGGTTGCGGTACTGGAGGTAGAAGGCGTGCTCCCAGGTGTCGAAGACCAGGATCGGGACGGAGCCCTGGCCGACGTTGCCCTGGTGGTCGTAGACCTGCTCCACGATCAGCCGGCCGCTCAGCGGCTCGTACGCCAACACGCCCCAGCCCGAACCCTGGGTGGTGGCCGCGGCCTTGGACAGCTGGGTCCTGAAGGCGGCGAAGGAGCCGAAGGACTCCTTGACGGCGTCGGCCAGTGCGCCCACGCCGTCGGCCGCGAGGGGCTCGCCGCCGCCGTCCTTCGGGCTGGTCATGTTCTGCCAGTAGATGCTGTGCAGGATGTGGCCGGAGAGGTGGAAGGCCAGGTTCTTCTCCAGGCCGTTGACCGAGCCCCACGCCTGCGTCTCCCGCGCCTCGGCGAGCTGCTCCAGGGTGTCGTTGGCGCCCTTCACATAGGCCGCGTGGTGCTTGTCGTGGTGCAGCTCGATGATCTCCGGGCTGATCACGGGGGCGAGCGCGGAGTAGTCGTAGGGCAGGTCGGGCAGCGTGTAGACGGGCACGAGTGATCCCCTTTGGGAAGCTTATTGCAAGTTACTTGCAACTACACGCTAACAACAACAGTGGCCGGGCAAGGAAAGGCCCCCACGTGTCGCACGTGGGGGCCGTTGCCCGGGCGGGGCTCAGCGCTTGGCGCGGGCCCGCTGCCAGAGGAAGCCGACGGCAGCCAGGACCAGGGTCATGCCGCCGGTGGAGCAGAGCTGGACGCGGGTGTCCGCCTCGCGCGCCATCAGGACGAAGATCGCGGCCATGCCGGCCAGCGCCACCCAGGTCAGCCACGGGAACGCCCACATGCGCACGACCAGCTTCTCGGGGGCCTCGCGCTCGATCCGGCGGCGCAGCAGCAGCTGGGAGACCGCGATGAAGATCCAGACGACCAGGATGACCGCGCCGATCATGTTCAGCAGCCAGGGGAAGACGTCGTCCGGCCGCCAGTAGCTGAGCAGCACACAGACGAAGCCGAAGAAGCAGGAGGTGAGGACCGCGACCCGGGGCACCCCGCCGGACAGCTTCGCCAGCACCTTCGGACCCTGGCCGCGCTCGACCAGCGAGTAGGCGATGCGCGAGGAGCCGTAGATGTTCGCGTTCATCGCGGAGAGCAGGGCGGCGAGGACGACCACGTTCATCAACTGGCCCGCGCCGGGGATCCCGAGGTGGTCGAGCGTGGCGACGTACGGCCCCTTCTCCACGACCTCCTTGGAGTTCCACGGGACCAGCGCGACGACGACCGCCATGGAGCCGATGTAGAACAGGGCGATGCGCCACATGGCCGTGCGGACGGCGGACGCCACACCGCGCACCGGGTTCTCGGACTCGGCCGCCGCGATGGTGACCGTCTCCAGGCCGCCGTAGGCGAACACCGAGGCGAGCAGGCCGACCAGCAGACCCTGGGTGCCGTGCGGCATGAAGTCGGACAGGTTCGAGGTGCCCGGCGAGTGGGTGCCGGGCAGGACACCCGCGAGGGCCAGCACGCCCAGGACCAGGAACAGGCTGATCGCGCCGACCTTCAGCGCGGCGAACCAGAACTCGAACTCGCCGAAGTTCTTCACGGCGGCCAGGTTCGCTCCGCAGAACACCACCATGAACAGCGCGACCCACATCCACTGCGGGGTGCCGGGCACCCAGCCCTGGACGATCTTCGCGGCGCCGATGCCCTCCAGGCCGACGGCCGTGCACAGCAGCACCCAGAAGGACCAGCCGGCGGCGAAGCCCGCCCACGGGCCGATCGCCCGCTCGGCGTGCGCCGAGAAGGAACCCGACGACGGGTACGCGGCCGACATCTCGCCGAGCATCCGCATCACCAGCATGACCAGCAGGCCGGAGAGCGTGTAGGCGATCACGATGGACGGACCGGCGGCGGCGATGCCCGCGCCGGAGCCGACGAACAGGCCGGCGCCGATGACGCCGCCGAGGGCGATCATCGACAGATGGCGCTGCTTGAGGCCGTGGGAGAGCGAGGGGCCGTCCTGGTGCTGTGGCGGCGTCTCGGTCGTCGTGGTGCTGGGCATGGGCGTGGCTCTCCCCGTGCAATGGGCGGGCAAAAACCCCGCCAGTCTGGGCGGCCCGTCCGCTCAGGCGGAGCGGCCGCCCAGTATCCGGACAGCTGTCGTACGCAGGGTGAACCGGTGGCTACGCGGCCGCGAGCACCGTCGTGTAGTGCGAGGCGTCGCCCTCGATCGCGTAGCTCTCCTTGCCCTCGATGCCGACCGGGACGTCACCGGCGACGGTCACCCGGTGCAGCCGGCGCGGCTGCCCGTCGTAGTTGTCGATGGCGTAGTGCTGGGTGATCCGGTTGTCGAAGAGCACCAGCTCGTGCTGCGCCCAGCGGTGGCGCAGCACGTTCTCCGGGCGGGTGACGTACGTCTGGAGCAGCTCCAGGACCTTGCGGGACTCGGCCACAGACAGGCCCACGATCCGCTGCGCGAACCCGCCGATGAACAGCCCGCGCTCACCGGTCAGCGGGTGCACACGGACCACCGGATGAGCCGTGCGGTACGTGATGGACGTGAACTCGGCGCGCTGGGCGGCCTTCTCCTCGTCGACCTCCTCGTCGGGCACGGCGTAGTCGTAGTCGTTGGTGTGCTCGGCCCACAGGGTGTCGGCGAAGCGGCGCAGCGGCTCGGGCAGGTCGCGGTAGGCGGCGGCCGCGTCGGCGATCAGGGTCTCGCCGCCGTACGGCGGGACTGTGATCGACCGCAGGGTGCTGGCCTGCGGCGGGTTGAGGACGAAGGTGACGTCGGTGTGCCAGTGGTTGGCGCGGCCCCGCTCGCTGTCGACGGGCAGCACGTTGGGGGCGCCGTCGACCGCGCCGACCGTCGGGTGAGCGGTGGTCAGGTCGCCGAAGTGGCGGGCGAAGGCCTGCTGGCCGGCGTCGTCCAGGTCGCCGGCGTCGAAGACCAGCGCCTTGTGCACGTTCAGGGCCTCGCGGATCGCGGTGACGTGCTCGGCGGAGAGCGGCCGGGTGATGTCGACGCCGGAGACACGGGCGCCGATGCGGGCGGTGACCTTGGTGATCTCGATGGACATGTGCGGGTCCTTTCAGGCGAGGGCGGGAGCCGGGGTCAGGTGCTGGTTGGCGGGGCGGGGGAGGCCGTAGCGCTCACGGAGGGTCTGGTGGGGACGGCCGTCGTACTCCGTGCGGAACAGGCCCCGCGTGCGCAGCAGCGGCACGACGTGCTCGACGAAGGCGTCCAGGCCTGAGGGCAGCACGGCGGGCATGATGTTGAAGCCGTCGGCGGCTCCTTGCGTGAACCAGGTCTCGATCTGGCCGGCGACCTGCTCGGGCGTCCCCGCGAAGGTGAGGTGGCCGCGTCCGCCGCCGAGCCGGCCGATCAGCTGCCGGACGGTGAGCTTCTCGCGCCGCGCCAGCTGCACCACGAGCGTGTAGCGGCTCTTCGCGCCCTCGACGGCGGACTCGGGCGGCAGGTCGGAGGGGAGCGCGGAGTCCAGCTCCAGCGTCCCGGGCGCAAGGTGCAGCAGACTCTCCAGCCGGGCCACCCCGTGGTCGTACACGATGTGGTCCTCCAGCACCTGCTCGGCCGCCCGCGCCTCCGCCTCCGTCGAGCCGAGCACGGGCACGATCCCGGGCAGCACCTTGATGTGCTCGGGGTGCCGGCCCGCCTGCGCCGCACGGGACTTGAGGTCGGCGTAGAAGGCCTGGGCGTCGGCGAGGGTCTGCTGGGCGGTGAAGACCGCCTCCGCGTAGCGCGCGGCGAAGGCCTTGCCGTCCTCGCTCGACCCCGCCTGCACCAGGAGCGGGTAACCCTGCGGCGTGCGGGGCACGTTGAGGGCGCCCGCCACGCTGAAGAACGTGCCCTGGTGCCGGGGCGGGTGGATCTTGCTGTCGTCGCCCCAGACGCCGGCCGCCTTGTCGGCGACGATCGCGTCGTCCTCCCAGCTGTCCCACAGCTTCAGCGCCACGTCGAGGAACTCGGCCGCGCGGGCGTACCGCTCGGCGTGCGCGGGCTCCGCGTCCAGCCCGAAGTTGCGGGCCGCCTCCACCCCGGCCGTGGTCACGATGTTCCAGCCCGCCCGGCCGCCGCTGATGATGTCCAGCGAGGCGAACTTGCGGGCCAGGTTGTAGGGGGAGTTGTAGGAGGTGGAGGCGGTGGCGATCAGGCCGATGTGCTCCGTCGCCGTCGCCAGCGCGGTCAGCAGGGTGAGCGGTTCCAGCGCGCCGGCCGGGCGCTGGGCGAGGTTGCTCCACAGCTGGGGTCCGTCGGCGAGGAAGAGGGAGTCGAACGTCCCGCGCTCGGCGATCCTGGCCAGGTTGACGTAGTGCGCCAGGTCGACGTGTGCGTACGGATCGCTCTCCGGAAGCCGCCACGAGGCCTCGTGGTGGCCGGTGTTCATCAGGAACGCGTTGAGGTGGAGCCTTCGCTGTGTCACTGGTGGTCCTCCGTGACGCCCAGCGCCGTCAGCAGCCGCGACCGGTACGCGTCGCGTGAGTGCCGGTGGTCGATGGGCAGGTCGAGGCCGATGCGGCCCTGGTCGAGGACGAGGACCCGGTCGGCGAGCACGATCGCCTCGTCCACGTCGTGGGTGACCAGCAGCACGGACGGCCGGTGGCGCTGCCACAGGTCGCGCAGCAGGGCGTGCATCTTGATCCGGGTGAGCGCGTCCAGAGCCCCGAACGGCTCGTCGGCCAGCAGGAGTTCGGGCTCACGTACCAGGGAGCGGGCCAGCGCGGCCCGCTGGGCCTCGCCGCCGGACAGCTCGCCCGGCCAGGCCCGCTCGCGGCCCTTCAGGCCGACCTCCGCGAGGGCGGCCCGGCCGCGCTCCTCGGAGTCCTTGCCGTTCAGCCCCAGCAGCACGTTGTCCAGCACCCGGCGCCAGGGCAGCAGCCGGGAGTCCTGGAAGACCACCGACACCCGCTCGGGAGCGGTGAGCCGGCCGCTTCCCGCGACCCCGTGGTCGAGTCCGGCGACCGCCCGCAGCAGGGTGGACTTGCCCGACCCACTGTGCCCCAGCAGGGCCGTGAACTGCCCGGTGGGCACGTCCAGATCGATGTCGTCGAGAACCGTTCGGCCGTCGAACGACCGTGTGAGTCCGCGCAGTTGCACGGACGGACGGATCAGTTGCTCAGTGTGCGGCGCCACGACAGCACCCTCCGTTCCACGAGACGGACCGCGCTGTCGGAGACCAGGCCGAAGACGCCGTAGATCAGCAGGCCGACCAGGATGACGTCGCTCTGGCCGTAGTTCTGCGCCTGGAACATCATGTAGCCGAGGCCGGACGTGGCGTTGATCTGCTCCAGCACCACCAGGCCCAGCCAGGAGCCGGTCACGCCGAGCCGGAGTCCCACGAAGAATCCGGGCAGCGCGCCGGGGATCACGATCTGCCGGACGAAGGCGAGCCGTGACAGGCCCTGCACCTCGGCGAGTTCGACGTAGCGGCTGTCGATGCCGGACAGCGCGGCGTGCGTGTTCAGATAGACCGGGATGTACACGACGATCGCGATGATGGCGATCTTGAAGGACTCGCCGATGCCCAGCCAGAGGATGAACAGCGGGATCAGACCGAGTGTCGGGATCGCCCGGTTGAGCTGTACCGTCCCGTCGATCAGCGCCTCCCCGAGCCGGCTCAGCCCGGCGGCGAGCGCGAGCAGCACACCCGCGGCGAGGCCGATCGCGAAGCCGTATCCGGCCCGCTCGAGGGAGGTCAGGACGTCGGTGGGCAGTGTCCCGTCGGTCCACAGGTGCCCCGCGGTCCTCAGCACCGTCCAGGGTGCCGGTATCGCGCGGGTGTCGAGTGTCCCCGCGGCGGAGGCGGCGGCCCACAGCGCGAGGAGGACGAGGGGGCCGACCAGCCGGACGGCGGGCAGCCGGCGCCCGGGGGAGAGGCGGCGGCGCCGGCGGACCCGGGGCAGCTCCCCGGCCGCCGCCGGTACGGCGGTCGTCGTGGTCACGGCGGTCATTTCCGGTACTCCTCGGGTACGGCCTTGGCGGCGATCGACTCGAAGCGGTGGTCGAAGAGCGAGGAGACGTCGAACTTCTTCACGAAGCCGCCCTCGGCGAGCAGGTCGGCGGTGTCCTGCTCCCACTTGATCGCCTCGTCCCAACGGGGCGGGAACAGAGGCTTGTTGGCGAGCCTGGTGATGCCCTGCGCCTGCTGGAGGGTCAGGTTCTGGGTCTTGACGTAGAACTCCTCGTTCCACTGGTCGGGGTGCTCGTACTGCCACACCTGGCCCTGGGCCCACTGCGGGATGTACGCGGCGACCGCGGCGGCCTTCGCGGGGTCGTTCAGCACGGACTGCGGGGCCCACAGCAGGTTGAGCAGGTCGACGACGTCGGTGGGGATGGCGCGGGCGCCCTTCGCCTCGTACTGCTTCAGATACGCGGGGGCCTGGCTGTTGGCGAGCGGGGCCACGTCGACCTGCCCGGCCTGCAGCGCGGTCAGGAACTGGTTGCTGGTCAGCGGGATCAGCTTCACGTCGCCGTACTCCAGACCCGCCCGCTTCAGCGCCCGCAGGAGCACGACGCCCTGCGCCTGGCCCTGCGAGAAGGCGAGCCGCCTGCCCCTGAAGTCGCCGACCGTGCGGATGTCGCTGCCCGGCTTGGTGGCGAAGAGGTAGTTGGGTTTGCGGGTGATGTCGATCGCCACGATCTTCGCGGCGAAGCCCTGGTAGTGCGCCTGGATCGGCGGGATGCCCGCGTTGTTCGCGAGGTCGAGGGACTTGGAGCGGAAGGCGTTGATGACATCCGGACCGGCTCCGATGTTCACCCAGTCCGACACCGTGAAGGGGAGCCGGGGCAGCTTCGCCAGCCTGAACTGGAGCTGCTGGACGTTCTGGTAGGAGGCGATCTTCAGACTGGTGCCGGCCGGGACCTTGTCCGCGAGCGGCTTGTCGGCCGCACCACTGGTGTCGGCGGAGGCGTCGCCCTCGGCGCAGCCGCTGAGGCCCGCCACGGCGGCGGACGCGCCCAGCAAGGAGGTGAGAAAGACACGACGGTGCATGGGAGTACTCCCCGTGGTGATGGAGGGGAAAGGCAGGAGGAATTCCGGAGCGAGAAGCCGGATGAAAGAGGGAGAGCGGAGCCGGGCAACACGCGCTTCACGCGCGGCAATGTGTCAGCAACAAAGGGTGCGACAGCTCGTAGACAGGCTCATGACCAGCATGTTCATGCCTTTCGTTGATCCCTGTCAACATTCCGAGTTTCTGAATTAAATAGTCTCAGGTGGCACACTCAGTGGATCCCGGAACAGGGCGTCGAGAACCACCGAACCGCCCGCCGTCGCCAGCGCGGAATCCGGGAAGCTCGTCGGCAGCACGGCCGCCTCCCGGCCCTCTCCGACCGCCTCCCTGAGCGCGCTCAGGCAGTCCTCGAAGTGGATGGTCCCCACCTCGGTCACCACGACCGTCTCCGGATTGAGCACGTCCAGCAGCAGCCCCGCCGCCCGCCCGGTCGCCCGCGCCCGCTCGACCAGCAGCCGCCGGGCCACCGGGTCCCCGGCGGCCGCCGCGGCCACCACGTGCATCGGGTTGGCCGAGCCGATCACCGAGGCCGCGCGGGCCCGCCGGCACAACGTCCGCTCGCTCAGCTCGACCTGCAGGCAGCCGGTACGGCCGCACGGGCACGGCTCGGTGCCGCCCGGCACCGGCAGGTGCGCGATCGCCCCGGCCGCCGAACGCGGACCGTGGTGCACCTCGTCGTGGGTCGCGAAGGCCGCGTCGACCACATTGCCCACGAACAGGTGCAGTACGCTCCGGCTGCCCCGGTTCCGCCCGAACAGCCGCTCCCCGTTCAGCAACGCCCGCGCGTGCCCGTCGACATGGACCGGCAGGCCGGTGCGGGCGCCGAGCAACTCCCGTACCGGTACGTCGTGCCAGCCCAGCAGCTTGTGCTCGACGACGCTGCCCGTCTGCCGGTCCACCCAGCCGCCGACGGCCACGCCGACGCCCAGCGGCCGGCGGCCCGGCATCCCGGCGAACAGCTCCGCGAGCCCCTCGGCGGTCCGCGCCAGCACCCAGCCGGGATCGGTCCGCTCGTGCTTCAGTTCACGCCGGACCAGCACCCGGCCGCGCAGATCCAGCAGCGCCACCGTCGTGTACGGCACGGCCACGTGCACCCCGCCGACCACGAACCCCGTGTCGTCCAGCTCGACGGGGACGTGCGGGCGGCCGACCCCGTTGGAGCGGCGGGGCGCGGCGGACTCCCGGATCAGGCCGAGGCCGGTGAGCCGGGCACAGTGCTCGGTCACCGACGCGGGCGACAGCCCGGTCAGCCGGGCGATGGTGCTGCGTGCCACGGGCCCGTGCTCCAGCACGGACCGCAGCACGACACGGGCGCTGGTGCGCCGGCGGTCGCTGTCGGCGGCACGTGGCACGGGGGAGGCGAGGGTGGACACCGCGGTACGGGGCATGGAGAACCGTCCTCGGGAAAGGAAGAGGGCCGACACGTCTCGGAGTTGCGACAGCAGAGGCGTGCCGATCGGTCCGCCCCTACCCCGGGCGGCTACAGGTGGCCGTGCCCTGGCGTCGCAGATCGACATAGCGACGCGACGTGAAGTACCGGGCCTGGGCAACCATGCGTGCGAAGCTAGCAAAACGCACCCGCCCTGCCCAGAAGGCGACCGACGGGCGAGACGGGGTTCCACGGGTATTGGCGGGACCCCACAGTCGCGGCGCAGGGTGGCGGAGTGAGCCGACCGTCTCCACCTCAGTGACCGGTATCACGCCTGACCCCGTGTAAGCAGCATCCTTTGTCCGAAGGTCACGAAGGCGCTGTTCGACCCTTTGTCGAGCGCCGACGGTGATCGGCGTGCGTCCGCTGGGATAGCGTCGCGATGTCCCGACGTGTCCACACCATCCCGCGGAGTCCCCATGAGCACCGCCACCGCCCTCGCTCGCCCCGGCGCAGTCCTCGCCGACCTGCTTCCCGCATCCCGCGTCCGTGACGCGGCCCTCGTCGCCGGCGGCGCCGTGCTCACCGGCCTTGCGGCCCAGCTGGCCGTCCCGGTCCCCGGCTCCCCGGTTCCGGTGACCGGCCAGACCTTCGCCGCGCTGCTGGTCGGGACCGCGCTGGGCGCCCGCCGCGGCTTCCTCTCCCTCGCGCTGTACGCGCTCGCCGGTGTGGCCGGTGTGCCGTGGTTCGCGGGCGGCGCCTCCGGTGCCGGCGCGGTGTCCTTCGGCTATGTCCTCGGCATGCTGCTCGCCTCGGCGGCCGTCGGCGCCCTGGCCCGGCGCGGCGCCGACCGCTCGCCGCTGCGCATGGCGGGCGCCATGATCCTCGGCGAGGCCGTCATCTACGCCGTCGGCGTGCCCTACCTGGCCGTCGCCGGCCACATGTCCCTCTCCCAGGCCGTCGCGCTCGGTCTGACCCCGTTCCTGATCGGTGACGCCCTCAAGGCCGCGCTGGCCATGGGCGCGCTGCCCACCGCCTGGAAGTTCGCGAACAAGCGCTCCTAGGACTCATGCACCGACGCGCAGTTCCTGCGCGAAGAGGCTCGCCCGGGTCGCGGTTCAGCCGACCCGGGCGAGCCTCTCGTGCGGTTCAGGGCCCTGGCCCGCCGCCCTCGGCCCGAGGCCGAAGTCCATGACATGCGGCATGGCCGCATGACCCGGCAGGTGCCGTCAGGTCATGCGGCCATGTTCAGCCGGTGGGCCGGGTCAGCCGACGGAGACCTTGTCGGCCGGGGCCTCGGCCACCGGGGCGGGGCGGTTCGCCGTGACCTTCTGCTTGATCACGGCGATCAGTACGACGACCGCCGCCACCGCCACCGACAGCAGCACGGTCGTGCGGCCACTGCTCGCGCCCTTGGTGTCGGTCAGCATGTAACCGAGGACGAAGACGATGAAGGCCGCCGTCGCCCAGGTGAGGTACGGGTACAGCCACATCTTCACGACGAGCTTCTCCGGCGCCTCCCGCTGGATGATCCTGCGCATCCGCAGCTGCGAGAAGCAGATCGCCAGCCACACGAACAGGGCCACCGCGCCACTGGAGTTGAGCAGGAAGAGGAAGACGGTGTTCGGGTACTCGTAGTTGAAGAAGACCGCCAGGAAGCCGAACACGACCGAGGACAGGATCGCGGTCATCGGCACGCCACGGGACGTGGTGCGGGCGAACGCCTTCGGGGCGTCACCGCGCTGGCCCAGCGAGAAGGCCATGCGGGAGGCCGTGTACAGGCCGGAGTTGAGGCAGGACAGCACCGAGGTCAGGATGATGACGTTCATGATCTGACCGGCGTTGGGGATGCCGAGGGAGTCCAGCGCGGCGACGTAGGAGCCGTTCTTCTGGATGGACGGGTCGTTCCACGGCAGCAGGGAGACCACGATCAGGATCGAGCCCAGGTAGAAGACGCCGATGCGCCAGATGATGCTGTTGGTGGACTTGGTGACCGCGCGCTGCGGGTCCTCCGACTCGCCGGCCGCCAGGGTCGCGATCTCGCTGCCCATGAAGGAGAAGACGACCAGCAGCACACCGGTGAGGATCGAGCCGGGTCCGTGCGGCAGGAAGCCGCCGTGGGAGGTCAGGTTGCCGAAGCTCGCCTTGTCGGTGTGCGCGCCCGGCAGCACGCCGAAGACGGCCAGCGCGCCGACCACGATGAACGCGCCGATGGCCACGACCTTGATGCCGGCGAACCAGAACTCGAATTCGCCGTAGGAGCCGACGGAGACCAGGTTGGTCGCGGTCAGCACGGTCATCACGATGAGCGCCCAGCCCCACTGGGGCACGCCCGGCATCCAGCCGGAGAGGATCTTGGCGCCGGCGGTGGCCTCGACGGCCAGCACGACGACCCAGAAGAACCAGTAGAGCCAGCCGATGGAGAACCCGGCCCAGCGGCCGAGGGCACGGTCGGCGTGCTCGGAGAAGGAGCCTGAGGTGGGGTTGGCGGCGGACATCTCGCCGAGCATCCGCATCACGAGGACGACGAGGGTGCCGACGAGCGCATAGGACAGGAGGATGGCCGGTCCCGCGGTGGCGATACCGGAACTGGAACCGACGAAGAGGCCGGCTCCGATCACACCACCGATCGCGATCATCGTCAGATGGCGGTTCTTGAGTCCTGCTTGGAGGCCCGAGCCAGGGGTCATGGACGGATTTCCTTTACGCCAGGAGGAGCATCTCGCACGAGCGGTGTACGAGTCGGTCCAGTGAATCCGAGGCGAACGGATTCGGGAACCTCTGAATCCGTATCGTTACTTGAGGTTCCCTTGAGGTTCTATGGTGTGACTCACATTTTCTGGACGCATTCTCCGGACCTGGACGGCCCTGTGGCCGGGCGTCGCCACCCGAGGCTGCTGCCCTGGAACGGGCGTGTCACACTCGTCCCATGCGCGTGTATCTCGGCTCGGACCATGCCGGCTACGAACTCAAGAACCACCTCGTCGAGTGGCTCAAGACGGCGGGTCACGAGCCCGTCGACTGCGGACCGCACATCTACGACGCCCAGGACGACTACCCGCCCTTCTGCCTGCGTGCCGCGGAGAGGGCGGCAGCGGACGCCGACGCCCTCGGCATCGTGATCGGCGGCTCCGGCAACGGTGAGCAGATCGCCGCGAACAAGGTGAAGGGCGTGCGTGCGGCGCTGGCCTGGAGCGAGGAGACGGCGGCGCTGGGGCGGCAGCACAACAACGCCAACGTGGTCGCGGTGGGAGCACGCATGCACAGCACGCAGGAGGCGACGAAATTCGTCGAGGTCTTCCTGAACACCCCCTTCTCCGGTGACGAGCGCCACATCCGCCGCATCGACATGCTGTCGGCGTACGAGACGACGGGCGACCTGCCCCCGATCCCGCCCCACCACCCGCAGCAGTAGGGAACCTGGGGGCTCCGCCCCCGGCCCCGTTCGCACCGGCCACCCGACCCGGTCGGTCGAGAAGCAGAAGACCGAGTGGAAGGACGGCTCAGCCTTGCCGGAAGGGCACACCATTCACCGGCTGGCCGAGGACTATGCCGGGCGCTTCCAGGGCACGGCCCCGCGTGTCACCAGCCCGCAGGGCAAGTTCTCCGACGCCGCCGCCCTCCTGGACCGCTCGGAGCTGACGGCCACCGAGGCCCACGGCAAGCACCTCTTCCTCCGCTTCCGGGACACCGACTGGGTCCACATCCACCTCGGCCTCTTCGGCAAGGTCGGCTTCGGCGACGCCCCCGCACCCCCGTCGGCCGACACCGTCCGGCTCCGGCTCGCGAACGACACGTCGTACGCCGACCTGCGCGGCCCGGCCACCTGCGCGCTGATCACGGAAGAGGAGAAGCGCGCGATACACGACCGCCTCGGCCCCGACCCGCTGCGCGAGGACGCCGACCCGGCCGTGGCGTACCGTACGGTCTCCCGCAGCCGTACGACGATCGCCGCGCTGCTCATGGACCAGAAGGCCGTGGCCGGCGTCGGCAACGTCTACCGCGCCGAGGTCCTCTTCCGGCACGGCATCGACCCCTACCGCGCCGGCAGGGACATCACCCCGGCCGAGTGGGACTCCCTCTGGGCCGACCTGGTGGGTCTGATGCACGAAGGTGTCCGCAACAACCGCATCGACACCGTCCGCCCGGAGCACACCCCCGAGGCCATGGGTCGGCCGCCCCGCGTGGACGACCACGGCGGCGAGGTGTACGTCTACCGCCGTGCCACCCTGCCGTGCCACATCTGCGGCGACGAGATCCGCACCGCCGGCCTCGCCGCCCGCAACCTCTTCTGGTGCCCCACCTGTCAGCAGGGGTGAGCGGGTACCGGTGCCGCGACGGACGACGTTCGCCCCGTCGCGGCGCCCGGCACTAGAAGCCGTGCGGCAGCCACGGGGCCACCGGTGAGCCGAACGCCACCGACGCCTCCGCCAGAGCCCCCGGCCGCAGCTCCCGTACCCGCCCGGCCGCCGCGAGCGACAGCAGCGTCGCCCCGCCGAGATACGCCGCGCCCAAGTCCCGTACGGACAGGGAGAGATCGGCGGCGTCGGACGTACGCTCGCAGGACGCGCCCTTCGCGTCGCCCGTCAGCCGCCGGCGCCCCGCGTTCCACGGGCAGAAGGTGTCCTCCACCTCCAGTACGACATCCACGGGCGCCTGATACGTACGGGCCGCCAGTGCCGCATCGACGTCGACGAGACGGACGTACGCGTCGTCCCTCTGGCGCGGACGGCAGCGGCGGATGTCCGAGACCATGTACTGCCAGGCGTCGTCGACCGGCCGCGTGTCCACCGACAGGGTCGTCATGAGGTCGATGCCGAACAGGAACCGCCACAGCGCCGCCTCGGTGACCGGGTCGAGGGCGGCCAGGTCCTTCAGCCGCACCGTGCCGTCGTGCCCGCCGGCACCCCAGTCGATCTTCGTGCGGAACCGGACGTACCCGGTCACCTCGCCGTTCCGCTCGGCCACCACGCACTGCAGCGCCGACGCCCCGCCCCGCTCGCTCTCGGGGTCGAGGAGACCGGCCCGCTCCCAGCCGGGCTGCCGGACCAGCATCCCGGGCCGCAGCGGCACCAGCGCCGCGTACACCGCCTCACAGGCGTCCAGGACGTCGGCGGGCGCCGCGTACCGCAGCCGTACCTCCTCGACGCCGGCCGGCAGGGACAGCGTCACGCGGCTCGTGTCGATCTCGGCTGCCGTCCGGAAGGTCGCCGCGCCGAACCCGAAGCGGCCGTAGATCGCGGGCTCGGACGCGGTCAGTACCGCCAGCGGCTCGCCCAGCGCCCGTGCGTCGTCCAGCAGCCGGCGCATCATCGAGGTCAGCACTCCGCGCCGCCGGTGGGTGGCCGCCACGCCCACCATGGTCACGCCGGCCGCCGGGACCGCGGTCCCGCCCGGCACGGTCATCCGGAAGCTGAACGCGCCCGCCGTACCGACGATCTCCTCCCCGTCCCATGCGGCCAGGGAACGGTCGAACTCGGTGAGCGATTTGTCCAGTTCGCGCTCCTCGGGCGGTGCCGTGGAGGCGCCGAAGGCGCGGTACAGGATGTCGTACCACCGGTCCCAGTCGGACTCGCGCAGCACCCTCAACTCGGTTCCCCGGTCAGTCCCCATGAGCCATGCCTATCAGGGCATTGCGGGACGAGCCAGCGAATTTCTCCCGGACGGCGGCGCGATGGCCCCGCGTGCCGTTCACTGTGAGGACGAACCGCCAAGCGGAGCCTCGCACGGGGGACAAGTGGGACCTCCCGTGCCAAGCAGCCGGTCCGATGGATAGGGTCCCGAACTAATGGCAGCAGAACGAGAGCGGCGCGCGAAGGCCGAGACGTTCACGGCCCGGTGGAGGATGCAGTGGCACCGGGTCCGCACCGGCCTGCGCAGAAGCGCCGTGGACTACTTCCGCGGCGACGGCTCCGACTGGATCGCGTTCGCCGGACTGCTGCTCACCATCCCCGTCCTCATGGGCATGACCCTCGTCGACTCGGTGTGGTGCTCCCCGGCCACCCTGGTGCTGCCGATCGTCGCCGGCGGCCTGGTGCTGCGCCCGGCGAGCCTGCTCGGCCTGTACGCGGCGGCGGCCACCGCACTGATCGTGGAGTCGGTGCGGCTCGGCCCCTACACCGAGGGGGCGTCACGGGTCACCCCCGGTGTGGTGCTGGTGGTGGCCGCCTGCGGTTTCTTCGGCCTGCTCACCGCCCAGTTCCGCAGCCGGGTCGGTGTGCCCTGGCGGCGCGGCGGCACCATGCTGTTCGACCTGCGCGAGCGGATCCGGGTGCAGAGCAAGCTGCCGAAGCTGCCGCAGGGCTGGCACCACGAGATGGCGCTGCGGCCGGCCGGCGGTCAGTCCTTCTCCGGTGACTTCGTGGTCGCGGCCCGCACGAACGGCGGCCGCACACTGGAGGTCGTGCTCACGGACGTGTCCGGCAAGGGCATGGACGCGGGATCGCGCGCCCTGCTGCTGTCCGGCGCCTTCGGCGGCCTGCTCGGCTCGCTGCCACCGCACGCCTTCCTGCCCGCCGCGAACGGCTATCTGCTGCGCCAGGACTGGGACGAGGGCTTCGCCACCTCCATCCATCTGGTCCTGGACCTCGACTCCGGTGACTACGAGCTGTACTCCGCCGGCCATCCGCCGGGGCTGCAGCTGAGCGCGGGCAGCGGACGCTGGGAGGAGAAGGCCGCCGAGGGGCCGCTGCTCGGTGTGTACGACGGCGCCCAGTTCGACTCCGTCAAGGGCTCGCTCCGGCCGGGGGACGTGCTGATGCTGTTCACGGACGGCCTGGTGGAAACCTCCGACCGGGACATCGTCGAGGGCATCGACCGCCTCACCGGAGAGGCGGACCGCTATGTCGCCGGCGGCTTCCACGGCGCCGCCTGGCATCTCATCGAGGCGGTCGCCAAGGACGTCAACGACGACCGGGCCCTGCTCCTGATCTGCCGCCAGTCGACGGCGGCCGCCCGCTGAGAGGGCTTCAACCGGAAGGACACCGGAGCCATGACAGGAGCCACCGAGGGCAGCGGGCTGCTCACCCCGGCCGAGGTGGAGGACCTCGCCCGTGCCGCCCACGAAGGCCAGACCGACAAGGCCGGACGGCCGTACGCGGAGCACCTCGCCGCCGTCGCCGCGGGCGTGCGGGCACGGGGCGGGGACGCCGAGCAGATCGCGGCGGCCTGGCTGCACGACGCGGTCGAGGACGGGGTCCTCAGCCGCGAGTGGCTGGCGCGGGCGGCGCTGACCGCGCGCACCAAAGCCGTCGTGGACGCCCTCACCAAACGTCCGGGGGAGGAGCCGGAGGCGTACGCCCGGCGGATCCTCGTCACCGACGGCGCGCGGCTGGTGAAGGAGGCCGACCTGGCGCACAACGCCGATCCTCGGCGGCTCGCGCTCCTGGACGAGCCGACCCGGGCCCGATTGACCGCGAAGTACGCCCGGATGCGCACACTTCTCGGCCTGGGACCGCGGCGGGCGGACTAGGCGCTGACCATCTGGCGTTCCTCCTGCCGGCGTTCGCGGGCCAGCCGGGCAGCATCCTGCTTGAACGCCCATTCCATCCTCGGCTCCATCGCGAACCGGAAGACCCGCTGGACGGGCTTGGTGCACAGCAGGGTGACGACGGCGCCCGCGAGGGCCGTCACCAGGATCTCGCCGAGCGGGCCGTGCAGCCAGCCGCGGTCGAACCAGCCGCGGTAGGTGGCGAACTTCACCACGAAGCCGTGCAGCAGATAGCCGTACAAGGTGCCGGCGCCGAGAGCGGTGAACCATGTCCTGCGCCCCGGCACCCAGGCGAAGAAGACCGCGGTCAGCAGCAGCGAGCAGGCGAACAGCGCCAGCGTCATCAGCGGGCCGGCCCACCAGTGCGCGCCCAGGCTCTGCGCGGAGCTCTCCCGGTAGAACCAGTTGTCGTCCAGCCGCGGCGCGGTCCACCAGCCGACGGCCAGCGCCGCCGCGAGCACCGGCAGCGACGCGATCCGCACCCACCCGCGGCGCAGCGCGGCGAAGTGCTCGGGCTTCAGGCACAGACCCAGCACGAAGCAGGGCAGGAACTGCAGGACGCGGCCGAGGTCGAGAGCGCCTCCGGTACCGGGCGAGACCGAGCCGAGCATCGCGATGCCGAGCGCGATCGGCAGCGGCCGGCGCACCAGCTTCCACAGGGGGCTGGTCAGGCGCCAGATGAACAGCGCGCACAGGAACCACGTCAGGTACCAGGGGGAGACGAGGTCGAAGGGCTCGGAGGAGTGGCCGACGTAGCGCCGGAACAGCAGGTAGGCCGTCTGGAACAGGAGGTACGGCACGGCGAGACCGGTGACCAGGCGCTTCAGCCGGTCCGGGCGCATGTCGAAACTGCGCGAGAAGTAGCCGGAGATGATGATGAACGCCGGCATGTGGAAGGTGTACACGACGTTGTACAGGCCTTCCAGGACACGGCTGTCGCTCTTCAACGGCGCCCACGAGTGGCCCGCGGCCACCAGCACGATCGCCAGGTACTTCACGTTGTCGAAGAACGCGTCGCGCTGTGCCCCCGGTCTGCCCGCCGGAGGCTGCCGCTCCTGCGCACCCGTCGGGGTGCGTGGTGCGGGCACTCCGTCCGCCGGTGTCGGTGCCGGAGGGAGCGGCCTGTGGCTGGGGCCGGGAGGTGGGGCGGGGTCGAACATCTCAGGCACCCTAGCGTCGTCTGTGGGATTTCGTAAAACGCGCGCTGCGATTACTGGTTATCGCCTTCGGGTACCCGTTGATTTCCTCGACTTGCCTGCCGGGCCGCGTGATGGTGCGCACACAAGACCGCTGCCGGGGGCGCATCTTCGTCCCTGGATGTCCTGATTCGGACTGACTAAACAGGGCATATGGCCGCTCGGTGGCGTCAATTTGAATTACCTGCGCGGATCATGTGTGGGACATGAAACCAACTCGCGCTATTTCCCGCCCGGTCGGGCGCGCCGTACCGTCGAATTACCGTGCGGGACGTCGCACTCGCCGCGGCGGGCGCCCGACATCGTGTCAGTGGCCGCATAACGCGGGCCGGTTGGTGGCACGATGGTTCTGGCGGAGGTGCGGGCAGTACCTCCGGGCCGGGAGAGCGGACCGACCGAGGGTGTGATCAGTTGTGGCCATTTCACTGTCTGTGGTGCTGCTGTTGGCGATCATCCTTGTAGTGCTCCTGAGAGGGGGCAGCATCAAGGCGGGGCCCGCGATCGTCGCGGTGCTCTTCGGTTTCTTCCTCGCCTCGACCGGCATGGCCCCGTCCATCGACCGCTTCCTGAACTCGATAGCCGACTCGATCAACTCGATCAGGTTCTGACCCGGCGCGGAACCGGCCGCGGACGGAACGCGCTGAACAACTGAAGCAACGGGGGGACCCACGGGGATGGCGCTGCGCGACACGGACCCGGCGGAGATCGGGGGCTACCGGATCGAGGACCGCCTCGGCAGCGGCGGCATGGGCGTGGTGTACCTCGCCCGATCCGCCTCCGGCCGCCGGCTCGCGGTCAAGGTCGTCCACGGCCAGTACGCCGACGACGACGAGTTCCGCGCCCGGTTCAGCCGCGAGGTGGCCGCCGCCCGCCAGGTCAGCGGTGCCTTCACGGCCCCCGTGGTGGACGCGGACGCCGACGCGCCGCGTCCCTGGATGGCCACGCTCTACATCCCCGGCGAGGACCTCGGCACCCACGTCCGCCGCCACGGCCCGCTCCCCCCGCACCGGCTGCGCGAACTCGCCGCCGGCCTCGCCGAGGCGCTGCGCGACATCCACCGCGCGGGGGTGGTCCACCGGGACCTGAAGCCGGCCAACGTCATGCTCGCCGAGGACGGCCCGCGCGTCATCGACTTCGGTGTCTCGCGGGCCGTCGAGCCCACCCCCGCCGACGCCCTCACCCAGACCGGCCGGGTGATGGGCACCCCGCCCTTCATGTCCCCCGAGCAGTTCACCTCCCCGCACGAGGTCGGACCGGCCACCGACGTCTTCTCCCTCGGAGCGGTCGTCGTGTACGCCGCCACCCGGCGCGGGCCCTTCGACAGCGAGACGCCCTGGGAGACGGCGACGAGGGTCGTCGAGGTCGCCCCCGACCTCGACGCCGTCCCCGCCGACCTGCTCCCGTTCGTCCGCCTCTGCCTGGAAAAACACCCCAAGTCCCGGCCGACCCCCGACGAGCTCCTGCACCTGCTCCGCGAGGGCCGGCTGCCCGCGCCGCCCGCGCGGCCCGTGCAGGAGGACACCCGGCCGGTACGGCCCCGCCGACGCCGGGGCCCATGGCTGGTGGCACTCGCGGGCGCTCTGGTGCTCGCGGTGGCCGGCTCCGTGGCGGCCCTGCGGCCGGCCACGGACGCGAAGGCGGGCCCCCGCGGTGATCTGCCCCCGGGCTGGCGGGCCTGGCAGGCCCAGGAGACCGACAAGGAGACCAGCGCCGGCGCGGCCTTCCCGTCCTGCACGGCGCTCGACGGCGGGCTGATCTGCGCCGGTGACGGTCTGAAGGCCGTCCGCTTCTCGCTGGCCACGGGCAAGGTCGAATGGAGCCGCCCGTCGGCCGACCACCCCGACCCGGACAGCAGCGGCAGCACCTCCGACATGGGGCTGCTCGGCACCCACGGCCACGACGTCTACACCGTGGCCGAGACGCAGCCACGGTCGGCGCAGAGCGACTCCTACGCCTTTCAGGCCCTCGACGCCCGCACCGGGAAGGTCCGCTGGAGCACACCCAACGGCGACA
Organism: Streptomyces sp. NPDC046759; assembly: GCF_040645475.1. NCBI lineage: Bacteria > Bacillati > Actinomycetota > Actinomycetes > Kitasatosporales > Streptomycetaceae > Streptomyces > Streptomyces sp. NPDC046759. Next base: position 76,827 of record NZ_JBEYYJ010000028.1, read on the forward strand.
CGGCACCCACCACGACCGGCGGCTCGGCCGCCGTCACGGCCGACGGGCCGATCGTCGTCCGCGGCGACGCCAGGACCTACTCGCTGCTCGACCCGGCCACCGGCACACCACGCTGGAAGCGCACCCTGCCCGCCCCGAACACCACGGCCGGCCGGAAGACCTGCCAGGTCGGCGCCGCACAAGGGCGCGGATATGTACTCTGCCTCGACTTCGCACACAACCGCACCACGATCGCCTCCGTCGGCGCGGCGCACGGCGAGACCCGCTGGACCGTCACCGCCGACGGAATCCTCGCCCTGGCCGGATCGGCCGCCGGCCGCCTGGTCCTGGTGCCGACCACACTGGCCCCGGACGCCCCGGACAGCCCCGTGACCGAGCGCTACGGCCGCATCCTCCTGATCGGCCTCGCCGACCACGCGCCGCACATCGTCCCGCTCGCCCGGGCCGTGTCCGCCGACGCCACCCCCACCCTGCTCGACGGCACCCTCTACCTCACCGTCAACAGCGGCGAGATCCGTGCCGTGGACCCGGCCACCGGCCGCACCCGCTGGGACACCCGCTCCTCCGTCGAACGCCCCGGGCCGCCCGCCGGCTGGGACGACGACGTCCTCGTCGCCTCGCCGGGCGGCCGGCTGGCCGCCCTGGACCGCCGCACCGGCCGGGAGGTCCACAGCCTCCCCGGCCGCGACGACCGCACGGACCCCGTCTTCGTGTACGCCGGCTCCCCGCCCGTGGTCCGCGGCGCCGCCCTCTACGTGCCCTACGGCACCCGGGCGGTCTACTCCGTGGACCTGCGCCACCTGTGACAAACAGCCGGGGCCCGGCCCCGCCGAAGCGGAGACCGGGCCCCAGGGCCGATCGGAGCGGGCGACGGGAATCGAACCCGCGTAGCTAGTTTGGAAGACTAGGGCTCTACCATTGAGCTACGCCCGCGACAGTGCGCCGCAGGTCAGTGACCGCGGCACTGGAGGCATCGTAGCGGGTCGCCCGCCGTGGAGGCCAACGACTTGATCCCCGAGGCCCTCGAACCCCCGGCACCGGCCCCCTCGCGCGTGCCACCCGGAGAATACGGCCGACGGAACCGGCCAGTGCATGTACCCTACGTGTCGCACCAGACGGGGTGTGGCGCAGCTTGGTAGCGCGTCCGCTTTGGGAGCGGAAGGCCGTGGGTTCAAATCCCGCCACCCCGACCACCTGCCCACGACGTCGTGATGATCGCCTTTTGGGGCGCCGACCGGCTGCGGTTACTATGCAAGCTGCGCGCCCGTGTGACCCGGCCCTCACGGCCTACGTACTCCTCCGGGCGGCGAATCCGCCGGACCTGTCTGGCTCCGGCAGAAACCAAGAAGTCAGCCACAAGGAGACCGAACCGTGAAGAGCGCCGTGGAGACCCTGAACCCGACCCGGGTTCGGCTCACTGTCGAGGTGCCCTTCGAGGAGCTCAAGGACAGCCTCGACGCGGCGTACAAGAAGATCAACCAGCAGGTCACGGTGAAGGGCTTCCGCAAGGGCAAGATCCCGGCCCGTGTCATCGACCAGCGGTTCGGGCGCGGTGCGGTGCTGGAGGAGGCCGTCAACGACGCGCTGCCCAAGTTCTACACCGAGGCGGTCAACGAGGCCGAGCTCAGCCCGCTGGGCCAGCCCGAGGTCGACATCACCGAGCTGAAGGACGGCGAGACGCTGAACTTCACCGCCGAGGTCGACGTCCGCCCGGCCCTCGAGATCCCGGACTTCTCCGGCATCGAGGTCGAGGTCGACGCCGTCGAGGTCACCGACGAGGACATCGAGAAGTCGGTCGAGCAGCTGCGCGAGCGCTTCGCCTCCACCTCCCCGGTGGAGCGCGCCGCCGAGAACGGCGACGTCGTCACCATCGACCTGCAGGCCAAGGTCGACGGCGAGGTCCTCGAGGACGGCATCGCCAACGGCGTCTCCTACACCATCGGCTCCGGTGAGCTCCTCGACGGCATCGACGACGCCGTCACGGGCCTGTCCGCCGGTGAGGAGGCCACCTTCACCTCCGAGCTGAAGGGCGGCTCCGCCGCGGGCAAGGAGGCCGAGGTCACCGTCAAGGTCACCCAGGTCGCCAAGCGTGAACTGCCCGAGCTGGACGACGACTTCGCGCAGCTCGCCTCCGAGTTCGACACCCTGGACGAGCTCAAGGCCGACAGCCGCAAGCGCCTCGCGGACATGAAGCAGTTCGACCAGGCCACCCAGGCCCAGGAGCGTGTCCTGGAGAAGCTCCTCGAGCTGGTCGAGGTCCCGGTCCCCGAGAAGCTGCTCGAGGACGAGATCAACACCCGCAAGCACAACCTGGAGCACCACCAGCTCGGCCAGATGGGCCTCACCCTCGACAAGTACCTGGAGATCCAGGGCAAGACCGCCGAGGAGTTCGAGACCGAGACCCGCGAGGCCGCGGTCAAGGGCATCAAGACCCAGTTCGTCCTCGACGAGCTGGTCAAGAAGGAGAACCTCAACGTCAACCAGGAGGAGCTCACCGAGCACCTCATGCGGCGTGCGGCCTCCTCCGGGATGTCCCCCGACCAGTTCGCCCAGGCCGTCGTCGAGGGCGGCCAGGTGCCGCTCCTGGTCGGCGAGGTCGCCCGCGGCAAGGCCCTGGCCGTCGTGGTCGAGGCCGCCACGGTGAAGGACACCAACGGCGAGGTCGTCGACCTGGACGACGAGGAGGAGGAGACCGAGGCCGCCGAGGCGTCGGAGACCTCCGAGGAGAACGCCGAGGGCTGAGCGGTCCTGCGGCGCCTCTGAAGCGCGTACAGCGGGCCCTGGGGACCTTCCCCGGGGCCCGTTCGTCGTCCCGGAGGCGCGCGCCGGCCTCAGGGGCGCGGGGACTGCGCGAACGACCCCAGGCACCGGCAGCCCGACGACCGCCCGCACCACCCCCCGGGAACCGGGCCGGCCCCCCAGCGGAGCGCTACGCCCCCGGCGAACACCCGCATTCCCGGGATTCCCCGAAGGGACCATCGCGTTAGGGTCCATGAAAGGCAGAACAATGAGACGGCCCGGCGCCGTCGTAAGACGAGCAGGTGGATACGTGACGAATCTGATGCCCTCCGCCGCCGGCGAGCCTTCCATCGGTGGTGGCCTCGGCGACCAGGTCTACAACCGGCTGCTCGGCGAGCGGATCATCTTCCTCGGCCAGCAGGTTGACGACGACATCGCCAACAAGATCACGGCACAGCTGCTGCTCCTTGCCGCCGATCCCGACAAGGACATCTACCTCTACATCAACAGCCCCGGCGGCTCGGTGACGGCGGGCATGGCGATCTACGACACCATGCAGTTCATCCCGAACGACGTGGTGACGATCGGCATGGGCATGGCGGCCTCGATGGGCCAGTTCCTGCTCACCGGCGGCACCGCCGGCAAGCGGTTCGCCCTGCCGCACACGGACATCATGATGCACCAGGGCTCCGCGGGCCTGGGCGGTACGGTCTCGGACATCAAGATCCAGGCCCAGTACCTGCTGCGCACCAAGAAGACCATGACCGAGTTGACCGCGTTCCACTCCGGCCAGCCGGTCGAGACGATCCTCCGCGACGCCGACCGCGACCGCTGGTTCACCCCGGAAGAGGCCAAGGAGTACGGTCTCATTGACGAGATCATCAGGAACGCCTCGGGTGTTCCGGGAGGCGGCGGCACCGGTGCCTGACCGGCCCGGCCACGCCACGCACCGCCGAGACCGAAGCCCCCAGAACGCCACCAGGACGGTGAACACCCCATGAGCAACTTCCCCGGCGCCGCCAGCGGCATGTACGAAGGGCCCCGCCCCGACAGCCGCTACGTCATCCCGCGCTTCGTCGAGCGCACCTCCCAGGGCATCCGCGAGTACGACCCGTACGCGAAGCTCTTCGAGGAGCGCGTGATCTTCCTCGGCGTCCAGATCGACGACGCCTCCGCCAACGACGTCATGGCGCAGCTGCTGTGCCTGGAGTCGATGGACCCGGACCGGGACATCTCGATCTACATCAACAGCCCCGGTGGCGACATGACCGCCCTCACGGCGATCTACGACACCATGCAGTTCGTCAAGCCCGACATCCAGACCGTCTGCATGGGCCAGGCGGCCTCGGCGGCGGCCATCCTGCTCGCCGCCGGTACGCCCGGCAAGCGCATGGCGCTGCCGAACTCCCGCGTGCTGATCCACCAGCCGGCCGGCTCCACGGGCCGCGGTCAGCTCTCCGACCTGGAGATCATCGCGAACGAGTTCACCCGGATGCGTGAGCAGCTGGAGCAGATGCTGGCCAAGCACTCGAACCAGCCGATCGAGAAGATCCGCGACGACATCGAGCGCGACAAGATCCTCACGGCCGAGGAGGCGCTGGAGTACGGCCTCGTCGACCAGATCATCTCCACCCGCAAGCTGAACAACAGCTCGGTCCGCTGACGCGGAACAGCCCACCCGGAGCCCCCCTTGGCACGGTGCACGTCAAAGTGAACCCTGCCAAGGGGGGCCCGAACACAGGGCCCGGCAAGGTACCGTCGGACATAAGGCAGCACCAGGAGCCGCTGGACTCGAAAGCGTCCGGGCGTCTCCCAGGCGAAGGGGAAGCACACCGTGGCACGCATCGGTGACGGCGGCGATCTGCTCAAGTGCTCGTTCTGCGGCAAGAGCCAGAAGCAGGTCAAGAAGCTCATCGCAGGGCCCGGTGTGTACATCTGCGACGAGTGCATCGATCTCTGCAACGAGATCATCGAGGAAGAGCTCGCGGAGACCAGCGAGGTGCGCTGGGAGGAACTGCCCAAGCCCCGCGAGATCTACGAGTTCCTCGAGGGCTATGTGGTCGGCCAGGAGGCGGCGAAGAAGGCCCTCTCCGTCGCGGTGTACAACCACTACAAGCGGGTCCAGGCGGGGGAGAACGGCGGCCCGGGCGGCCGTGACGACGCCATCGAGCTGGCGAAGTCCAACATCCTCCTGCTGGGCCCCACGGGCTCCGGCAAGACGCTCCTCGCGCAGACCCTGGCACGCATGCTGAACGTCCCCTTCGCGATCGCCGACGCCACGGCTCTGACGGAGGCGGGCTATGTCGGCGAGGACGTCGAGAACATCCTGTTGAAGCTCATCCAGGCGGCGGACTACGACGTCAAGAAGGCCGAGACCGGGATCATCTACATCGACGAGATCGACAAGGTGGCGAGGAAGAGCGAGAACCCCTCGATCACCCGCGACGTCTCGGGCGAGGGTGTCCAGCAGGCCCTCCTGAAGATCCTCGAGGGCACCACGGCCTCGGTGCCGCCCCAGGGCGGCCGCAAGCACCCCCACCAGGAGTTCATCCAGATCGACACGACGAACGTCCTGTTCATCGTGGGCGGTGCCTTCGCCGGCCTGGAGAAGATCATCGAGGCCCGGGCCGGGGCGAAGGGCATCGGCTTCGGCGCGACGATCCTGTCCAAGCGCGAGCTGGAGTCCAAGGACGTCTTCGAGGACGTCATGCCGGAGGACCTGGTCAAGTTCGGCATGATCCCGGAGTTCATCGGCCGCCTGCCGGTGATCACGTCGGTCCACAACCTCGACCGCGAAGCGCTCCTCAAGATCCTGGTGGAACCCCGCAACGCGCTCGTGAAGCAGTACCAGCGCCTCTTCGAACTCGACGGCGTCGAGCTGGACTTCGAGCGCGAGGCCCTGGAGGCCATCGCCGACCAGGCCATCCTCCGCCAGACCGGCGCCCGGGGCCTGCGCGCCATCATGGAGGAAGTCCTCCAGGGCGTGATGTACGAGGTCCCGTCCCGCAAGGACGTCGCCCGCGTCGTCATCACGGCCGACGTGGTCCTCTCCAACGTCAACCCGACGCTGATCCCGAGGGACGCGCGGGGGCGGGGGTCCGGGGAGCAGAAGTCGGCGTAGTGGCGAACCGCACGCAGAAGGACGCCCGGCGCCGACAAGGCGCCGGGCGTCCCTCGTTGCCGTCCTGAGGTGCCGAGTCCGCCGGGGCGCCTCCCCGTTGTGGGTCGCCTCGGTGGATCGGCGCCTCGCTACGCCAACGTCACATCTTCACGCGCACGTCGTTGCGGAGCTTCGCGGCCAGCTGGGCGGCGTCCTCGATGGACGTGCCCTTCCCCGTGGCCAACCCGCCGAAGTCGAACGAGATGACGTACGCGACGGTGCTGTGGTCGCCCCACACGCATACCGGCGTCGTGAACGTCTTGCCCGACTCACTGGTCTCGATGGACTGGCACTTCATGATGCCGTTCGAGAAGCCGGACGGCGACATCTTCTGCGGGCTGCCGACGAGCTTGCCCTTGGAGGAGGAAGTGTCCTTCGCGGACTGCTCCTTCATCATCGCGAACATACCGTCGACGACCTTTTCCGGGTCGTCGATGGTGCCGTACACGCCGGAGAAACCGAGACTCTTCCCGGTGAAACCAGAGCCTGAGCTGTAGCCGGCGCTCACATTCTTCGGGTTCTTGACGCCCAAGGCCTCGGTCTTCTTGAGGTCGTCCTGGCTCATGCCCTTGTCCGAGGAGCCATCGTCCGACTTCTTGAACGTCCCGTTGATCACGGTCGCCGGCGTGATCAGCTTGTGCGGTCCGTCGTCCGTGACGCTGCCGCCGCCCCCGCCGAACACGATGTACGCCCCCACCGCCAGGGCCGCCACCACGGCCACCGCGCCGATGATCAGGCCCGTCCTCTTCTTGCCCCCGCCCGCCTGCGGCGGCTGCGGCATGCCGTAGGCCTGCTGGCCGTAGGGGTTGGGCTGCTGGCCGTAGGGACTGGGCTGCTGGCCGTACGGCTGCGGCTGCTGCGGTACGCCCTGCTGCGGGTAGCCGTAACCCGGCTGCGGCGGGACGGGAGGCGCCTGCTGGGGGTAGCCGTAGCCGGGCTGCGGAGCCTGCGGCTGCTGGCCGTACGGGCCCGGCTGGCCCGGCTGACCGTAGGGCCCCGGCTGGCCGTACGGACCCGGCTGCCCCGGCTGGCCGTACGGGCCCGGCTGCTGGGGCTGCTGGCCGTACGGGCCCGGCTGGTTGTTGCTCATTTCTGGGTTCCCCCTAGGACGCTTATGTGTTCCTGACATCCTGTCCCAGGGCCGGAAGGCACGCGGCACCGGGGGCCGCACCGTTACAGAACAAACGTGTTTCGGGACTGCCCCGTGACACCTCTAAACTGACCCCCGTGACCGAAAACGCTCAGCAGCAGCCACCCGCGCCCGACCCCGAACTGCCGACCCAGTACGCGCCGGCCGACGTAGAGGGGCCGCTGTACGAGCGCTGGGTAGAGCGCGGTTACTTCGAGGCGGACGAGAAGAGCGACAAGCCGCCGTACACCATCGTCATCCCGCCGCCGAACGTCACCGGCAGTCTGCACCTCGGGCACGCCTTCGAGCACACGCTCATCGACGCCCTGACCCGCCGCAAGCGCATGCAGGGGTACGAGACGCTGTGGCAGCCGGGCATGGACCACGCCGGCATCGCCACGCAGAACGTCGTCGAGCGCGAGTTGGGCAAGGAAGGCAAGTCCCGGCACGACCTCGGCCGTGAGGCGTTCGTCGAGCGCGTCTGGCAGTGGAAGGCCGAGTCCGGCGGGCAGATCAGCGGGCAGATGCGCCGCCTGGGCGACGGTGTCGCCTGGTCCCGTGAGCGGTTCACCATGGACGAGGGCCTCTCCCAGGCCGTCCAGACCATCTTCAAGCGCCTGTACGACGACGAGCTGATCTACCGCGCCGAGCGCATCATCAACTGGTGCCCGCGCTGTCTGACGGCCATCTCGGACATCGAGGTCGAGTACCAGGACGACGACGGCGAACTCGTCTCGATGAAGTACGGCGAGGGCGACGAGACCATCGTCGTCGCCACCACCCGCGCCGAGACGATGCTCGGCGACACCGCCGTCGCCGTCCACCCGGACGACGAGCGCTACAAGCACCTCGTCGGCAAGCTCATCAGGCTCCCGCTGACCGACCGCTCCATCCCCGTCGTCGCGGACACCCACGTCGACCCCGAGTTCGGCACCGGCGCCGTCAAGGTCACCCCGGCCCACGACCCGAACGACTTCGAGATCGGCCAGCGTCACGACCTGCCGGCCATCACCGTCATGGACGAGCACGCCGTCATCACCGTCCACGGCCCCTTCCAGGGCATGGACCGCCTGGAGGCCCGCTCGGCGATCGTCGCCGCGCTGCGCGCCGAGGGCCGGATCGTCGCCGAGAAGCGGCCGTACGTCCACTCCGTCGGCCACTGCTCGCGCTGCAAGACCACCATCGAGCCGCGCCTGTCGATGCAGTGGTGGGTCAAGGTGGGCCCGCTGGCGAAGGCCGCCGGTGACGCCGTCCGCGACGGCCGCGTCAAGATCCACCCGCAGGAGATGGAGAAGCGGTACTTCGACTGGGTCGACAACCTCCACGACTGGTGCATCTCGCGCCAGCTGTGGTGGGGCCACCGGATTCCGGTCTGGTACGGCCCGAACGGCGAGGTCGTCTGTGTCGGCCCCGACGAGGAGGCCCCCACCGGCGAGGGCTGGCACCAGGACACCGACGTCCTCGACACCTGGTTCTCCTCCGGCCTGTGGCCGTTCTCGACCCTCGGCTGGCCCGAACAGACCGAGTCGCTCGCGAAGTTCTACCCGAACTCCGTCCTGGTCACCGGCTACGACATCCTCTTCTTCTGGGTCGCCCGGATGATGATGTTCGGCCTGTACGCGATGGACGGCACCCCGCCGTTCCACACCATCGCCCTGCACGGCATGGTCCGTGACCAGTTCGGCAAGAAGATGTCGAAGTCCTTCGGCAACGCGGTCAACCCGCTGGACTGGATGGACAAGTACGGCTCCGACGCCCTGCGCTTCACCCTGGCCCGCGGCGCCAACCCGGGCGTCGACGTCCCGATCGGCGAGGACTGGGTCCAGGGCTCCCGCAACTTCGCCAACAAGATCTGGAACGCCACCCGTTTCGCGCTGATGAACGGCGCGACCGTGGACGGACCGCTGCCGGACGCGTCCCGGATGTCGTCGACGGACCGCTGGATCCTCTCCCGCCTGAACTCGGTGGTCGCCGAAGTCGACGCGCTCTACGACGACTTCCAGTTCGCCAAGCTGTCCGACACCCTCTTCCACTTCGCGTGGGACGAGGTCTTCGACTGGTACGTCGAGCTGTCCAAGACCGTCTTCCAGGCGGGCGGCGAGCCGGCCGAGGTCAGCAAGCGGGTCCTGGGCGAGGTCCTGGACGTCACCCTCAAGCTGCTGCACCCGGTCGTCCCGTTCGTCACGGAGACCCTGTGGACGACCCTGACCGGCGGCGAGTCGGTGGTCATCGCCGAGTGGCCCACGGACAGCGGCTTCCGCGACGCCGACGCCGAGCGGGAGATCGAGACGCTCCAGTCGGTCATCACCGAGGTCCGCCGCTTCCGCGCCGACCAGGGCCTGCAGCCCGGCCAGCGGGTCCCGGCCCGCCTCACCCTGGACGGTACGGCCCTCGCCCCGCACGAGGCCGCCATCCGCCAGCTGCTGCGCCTGCAGCCGGAGGGCGACTCCTTCGCGGCCACGGCCACCCTGCCGGTCGCCGGTGCCGAGGTCGCGCTGGACCTCTCCGGCACGATCGACGTGGCCGCCGAGCGCAAGCGCCTGGCCAAGGACCTCGCCGCCGCCGAGAAGGAGAAGGCCCAGGCCACGGCCAAGCTCGGCAACGAGGCCTTCCTCGCGAAGGCCCCGGACAACGTGGTGGACAAGATCCGCACGCGCCTTGCCAAGGCCGAGGAGGACATCGCCCGCATCACGGCCCAGCTGGCGAGGCTGCCGCAGGCGTAAGCAGGCCACACGCCGCGCGCGTGAGTCGTGCGGCGTGACCGAAGGCCCCGGTGCAGGTGAGGCGCCGGGGCCTTCGCCGACCCAGCGGCGCGGGGCAGTACCGATGTGCGGCTCCGCCGCGCGGGCGCGAGCAACCACGACGGATCCGCACCCGGCAGTGTCGAGCACCCACCCCGAACCGGCCCTTTGTCACTGTCGCTCCGTAGACTGGCACCGTGAGCGACCACCCCGGCACCAGCGACACCCCCGACCCCCTCGACGGCTTCGACGAGATCATCGAGGCCGAAACCACCCGCGACCCCGACCTCGCCGTGATCGAGGCCGGCAGCCGCACCCTGCGCACCCAGGGCGGGCAGCCGCAGGCCGACGTACCTGCGCGGCCGGAGGACCCGGAGGTCGACGAAGCCCTGCGCGAGGTCGAGGCGGAGCTGGCCACCCGCTGGGGCGAGACCAAGCTGGAGCCCTCGGTCAGCAGGATCTCGGCGCTGATGGACGTCCTCGGCGAGCCCCAGCGGACGTACCCCTCGATCCACATCACGGGCACCAACGGCAAGACCTCAACGGCCCGCATGATCGAGGCCCTGCTCGGATCCTTCGAGCTGCGCACCGGCCGCTACACCAGCCCCCACGTGCAGTCGATCACCGAGCGGATCAGCCTGGACGGCGCTGCGATCTCCGCCGAGCGGTTCATCGAGACGTACCACGACATCAAGCCGTACGTGGAGATGGTCGACTCCTCGCAGGAGTACCGCCTCTCCTTCTTCGAGGTCCTCACCGGCATGGCGTACGCCGCCTTCGCCGACGCCCCCGTCGACGTGGCCGTCGTCGAGGTGGGCATGGGCGGCAGCTGGGACGCCACGAACGTGATCGACGGCGACGTCGCGGTCGTCACGCCCATCGACCTGGACCACACCGACCGCCTCGGTGAGACGCCCGCGGAGATCGCCGGCGAAAAGAGCGGGATCATCAAGCAGGACGCGACCGTGATCATGGCGCAGCAGCCGGTGGACGCGGCGCAGGTGCTGCTGAAGAAGGCCGTCGAGGTGGACGCCACCGTGGCCCGCGAGGGGCTGGAGTTCGGGGTCGTCGCCCGGCAGGTCGCCGTCGGCGGACAGCTGCTCACGCTGCGCGGCCTGGGCGGCGAGTACCCCGAGGTCTACCTCCCGCTGTACGGGGCCCACCAGGCGCACAACGCGGCCGTCGCCCTGGCCGCCGTCGAGGCGTTCTTCGGGGTCGGCGCGCAGCGCGCGGAGCCACTGAACATCGACACCGTCCGCAAGGCCTTCGCGGCCGTGTCCTCGCCGGGCCGCCTGGAGGTCGTACGGCGCTCCCCGGCCGTCGTGCTGGACGCGGCGCACAACCCGGCGGGCGCACGGGTGACCGCGGAGGCGGTGCAGGAGGCGTTCGATTTCAGCCGGCTGATCGGCGTGGTCGGCGCGAGCGGCGACAAGAACGTGCGGGGCCTGCTGGAGGCCTTCGAGCCGATCTTCGCGGAGGTCGTCGTCACGCAGAACTCCAGCCACCGCGCCATGGACGCGGACGAGCTGGCCGCGATCGCCGTCGAGGTGTTCGGCGAGGAGCGGGTGCAGGTCGAGCCGCGGCTGCCGGACGCCCTGGAGGCCGCGATCACGCTGGCCGAGGAGGAGGGCGAGTTCGCGGGCGGCGGTGTGCTGGTCACCGGTTCCGTCATCACCGTCGGCGAGGCCCGGCTGCTGCTGGGGAAGGGCTGAGAGTAGAAGATGCGTACGCTCTGTGCATCGACCCTGATCGGCGAGTTCTTCGTCATCGGGTTCGCCGGCCTGGTCGCCATGAAGGATCCGAGCCTGTCCGTCTCCACGGTGTGGCTGGTCAGCGGCATCGCCATGGTGCTGTGCGTGCTGCTGTGCGGCATGGTGACCCGGCCCGGCGGGGTGGCCCTGGGCTGGGCCCTGCAGATCGCGCTGGTCGCCTCCGGCGTCTTCGTCCCGACCATGTACTTCATGGGCGCGGTGTTCGCGGCGCTGTGGTGGGCGTCGGTGCACTTCGGCAGGAAGGTGGACGAGGCGAAGGCCCGGTTCGCCGCCCGGGCGGAGTCCGGTTCCTCCACGGCTGACGCTGCGTAACGGGCGCACCGACACGCCCTGTAACCTCGTCCCACCACCGCAGACGTCCCTCAGAAGGAGTTCTCCCGTGAGCCAGCGCACCCTCGTCCTGCTCAAGCCCGACGCCGTCCGTCGCGGCCTGACCGGCGAGATCATCAGCCGTATCGAGCGCAAGGCCGGCTGGCAGATCACCGCGCTGGAGCTGCGCACCCTGGACCGCGCCACGCTGGAGCAGCACTACGCCGAGCACGTCGGCAAGCCGTTCTACGAGCCGCTGGTGGAGTTCATGTCCTCCGGCCCGGTCGTCGCGCTGATCGCCGAGGGCGAGCGGGTCATCGAGGGCGTGCGCGCGCTCGCCGGCCCGACCGACCCGATCGCCGCCGCCCCGGGCTCGATCCGCGGCGACTTCGGTGTGATCGTCCGGGAGAACCTGATCCATGCCTCCGACTCCGAGGAGTCCGCCGAGCGCGAGGTGAAGATCTTCTTCCCGGGCCGGGTCTGAGCCGCGTCGGGTTAGAGTTTTCGGTAATTTTTCTGAGAGGGCGTCAGCGCTGTTCCATGGCGCCTGACCAGGGACGGCGGAACATTTCCGGCCGTCCCTTGGCATATGCCTCGCCGATCGGGGGAACGGGTGCCCCCGATGGACCGTCTCCACAAGCGGGGCGGGCCGCCATCTGGTGACAATGGCGGGGACCCTCGCGCAGTGTTCGTGCAGGCGCGTTTACGATGGAAGCCTTCACGTCACAGCACCCGCCTCGCCGACCTGATATGCCCTCAAAAGCTCAGGAAGGCCAGATGAATCCGGATGGGGAACTCAATGTCGTTCATCGGCCGTGACATGGCTGTCGACCTCGGGACCGCCAACACGCTGGTGTACGTCAGGGGTCGCGGGATCGTACTCAACGAGCCGTCCGTCGTCGCGATCAACACCAACACCGGTGGGATTCTCGCGGTCGGTGCCGAAGCGAAGAAGATGATCGGCCGGACGCCGGGCAACATCGTCGCCGTCCGCCCGCTGAAGGACGGCGTGATCGCCGACTTCGAGATCACCGAGCGAATGCTCCGCTACTTCATCCTGAAGATCCACAAGCGGCGGTATCTCGCCAGGCCGCGGGTCGTCGTCTGTGTGCCCTCGGGCATCACGGGCGTCGAGCGCCGCGCCGTGATCGAGGCGTCCTCCCAGGCGGGTGCCCGCCAGGTGCACATCATCGAGGAGCCCATGGCCGCCGCCATCGGCTCGGGACTGCCGGTCCACGAGGCCACGGGCAACATGGTGGTGGACATCGGCGGCGGTACCACGGAGGTCGCGGTCATCTCGCTCGGCGGCATCGTCACCGCCCAGTCCATCCGGGTCGCGGGCGACGAACTGGACAACGCGATCATCCAGTACATCAAGAAGGAATACAGTCTCCTGCTGGGTGAGCGCACGGCCGAGCAGATCAAGATCACGATCGGTTCGGCGTACGACCTCGACACCGACGAGCACACCGAAGTCCGCGGCCGGGACCTGGTGTCCGGTCTGCCGAAGACCGTGGTCATCTCGGCCGCCGAGGTCCGCAAGGCGATCGAGGAGCCGGTCAACGCGATCGTCGACGCGGTCAAGACGACCCTCGACAAGTGCCCGCCGGAGCTGTCCGGCGACATCATGGACCGAGGAATCGTTCTGACCGGCGGCGGAGCCCTGCTGCGCGGCCTCGACGAGCGGCTGCGCCGGGAGACCGGCATGCCGATCCACATCGCCGAGGACCCGCTGGACAGCGTCGCGCTCGGTTCCGGCAAGTGCGTCGAGGAGTTCGAGGCGCTGCAGCAGGTCCTGGACGCCCAGCCGCGCAGATGAGGTAACTCTTCGATTCCGCCGTACGAGACGTTCTCCTCTCGTGCGGCGGATCGTTGATTAGAGGCATAAGCTCCCCAAACGGCCCCTCGGGTTTGCGTTTCGCGTAACGCGTCGAACATCGCGCCCGCGCAGGGGCTCCCGAATTCCTATCGAGGAAGGGCACGGCCGCCGCACGTGAGGGACACGAAAGAGAGCCGGCTGCTCCTGGTCCTGTTGGTCGCCATCGCGTTCGCGCTGATCACGGTGGACATCCGCGGGGGCCGGAACTCCCCGGTGGACGGTGCCCGGCAGGCCGCGGCCGCGGTGTTCGGCCCGGTCGAGAACGGGGTGTCCTCGGCGGTCGACCCGGTCGGCAACGCCGTCTCCGCGATCCGGGACTCCGGCGGCCGGCACGACCGGCTCGCCCGGCTGGAGAAGGAGAACGCGGCCCTCAAGGCGAAGCTCGGCAGCGACGACCGCAACCGCAGCCGGCTGAACCAGCTCGACAAGATGCTCAAGATCGCCGGTGAGGGCCAGTACGGCATCAAGGGCGCCCAGGTCATCGCCATAGGGGCGGCGCAGGGCTTCTCCTGGACCATCACCATCGACGCCGGCGCGAACGACGGCATCAGGCGCGACATGACCGTCCTCAACGGCGACGGGCTGGTCGGCCGGGTCACCACGGTCGGTCCCGACACCTCCACCGTGCTGCTCGCCAACGACCCCGACTTCACCGTCGGCACCCGCATGGAGGGCAGCGACGAACTCGGCTTCGCCTCCGGGCAGGGCGACCGCCCGCTGCGCGTGGAACTGCTCAACGCCAAGGCCGAGGTGAAGAAGGGCGACCGGCTGGTCACCTTCGGCTCGCAGGCCGACAAGCCGTTCGTGCCGGGCGTGCCCGTCGGCGTGGTCTCCCGCGTCGAGCCCTCCAACGGCGGCCTCACCCGCACGATCTACGTCACCCCGTACGTCGGGTTCTCCAAGCTCGACATCGTCGGCGTGGTCGTCCAGGCCCCGAAGAAGGACCCGCGTGACGAGGTCCTGCCGGCCAAGCCCAAGCCGGTTCCCACGCCGACGGTGACCGTGACGGTGACTCCCTCGGCGAACGCGTCCGACATGACCGGCCAGCAGCAGTAGGAGCTGACTCTTCCATGCGCCTCAACCGGATCCTGCTCTCCAGCGCGCTGGTCGTCGTGGCCCTGGTGATCCAGGTGAGCGTCCTCGCCCGCCTGCACCTGCCGGGTGCCGTCCCGGACCTGCTGCTGCTCACCGTCCTCGGCCTCGCCATGGTGTACGGCCATGTCGGTGGCGCCCTCGTCGGCTTCGGCGCCGGCCTGCTCGCCGACCTCGCGCCGCCCGCGGACCACGCGGCCGGCCGCTACGCCCTCGTGCTGTGCGTCATCGGCTACTTCGCCGGGCTCGCCAGGCCGGAGAGCGGCCGCCTGAAGTCGGCGACCGGCCCGATGGCCGTCGTGGTCGCCGCCGCCATCGGCTCCACGCTGCTGTACGCGGGCGTCGGCGCCCTGGTCGGGGACACCGCCGCCCGCCATGTCGGCCTGCCCGGGCTGCTCTTCTCGGCGGCCCTGTACGACCTGCTGCTCGCCCCGTTCGTGGTGCCCGGGATCATGTGGCTGGCCCGCCGCGCGGACAACGACCCGCTGACCGAGTCCGGTCCCGCCGCCAAGGCCGGCGACATCTCCGCCGGCTGGCTCTCCTCCGGTACCGGGCTGCGCGTCGGCGGCCAGCGTGGCGGCCTCGGCGCCCTGAAGGCCAAGGCCCGCACCCGTACCACGCGGGTCGGCCGGATCAAGGGGGTCAAGCGGCTGTGAGGTCCGGTCAAGCACTCGTGGTTCCCGGAGAGTTCACTCGAACGGGGCAATGTGCGCGGAACGCGCGTTCACAGGCTGGTCGTTCATCATGCGTAGGCGCGCGGCAGGTTCGCACACACGCGCCGCGCACACAGACATCCGTGCACTGAGAGGGGGAGGCAGCCGCAGTGACCAACATCCCCGAGACCGGTCGGACCCCACGGGTCCAGATCCGGCTCGTCGTGATCCAGATCCTCGTCCTCTCCCTCCTCGGCACGCTCGGCGGCCGGTTGTGGTACCTCCAGATCCGCGAGGGCGCCCAGTACCAGAAGGAGGCCTCCGGCAACCACGTCCAGCAGGTCGTGGACCCAGCCGTGCGCGGCGACATCCTGGACGCCCGCGGCGTGCCCCTCGCCGACAACGAGACCCGGCTGGTCGTCTCCGCCTCCCGCACCGACCTGCTCAAGCAGAGGGACGACGGCAGGGCCGTCCTCACCAAGCTGGCCGGCGTCCTCGGCATGAAGCCCGAGGAGGTCATGCAGAAGGTCCGGCTGTGCGACGCCAAGACCCCCAAGCCGTGCTGGAACGGCTCGCCGTACCAGCCGATCCCGATCACCGACAAGGCCACGGCCAAGCAGGCCCTGCAGATCCGTGAGCGCTCCGAGGACTTCCCCGGCATCACCGCCGACCCCGAGGCCGTGCGCCGCTACCCGGGCCCGGGCAACTCCAACACCGCGCAGGTGCTCGGCTATCTCTCGCCCGTCACCGACGCCGAGATCCAGAAGGCCAAGGACACCGAGTCGCCCTATCTGCGCTCCGACATGGTCGGCCGCTCCGGCCTGGAGCGGGAGTACGACAAGGAGCTGCGCGGCAAGGCCGGCGTCACCCGCTACGAGGTGGACAACCTCGGCCGGGTCATCGGCAAGGCCAAGTCGGACGCCGCCGAGCCCGGCTCGAACCTGGTCACCAGCATCGACTCCCGCGTCCAGCGCGTCGCCGAGTACGAGCTGGACAAGGCGATGAAGGCGGCCCGCGAGCAGTACGACAACATCACCCACGAGAACTACAAGGCGGACTCCGGCGCCGTCGTGGTGATGGAGGCCAAGACGGGCCGGATCGTCGCGATGGCCTCCGCGCCGACGTACGACCCGAACGCATGGGTGGGCGGCATCTCCGCCAAGGACTACAAGGCCCTCACCGGCAAGGACTCCGACTACCCGCTGCTCAACAGGGCCATCCAGGGTCAGGCGGCTCCCGGTTCGACGTTCAAGGTGGTCTCCACGGCCGCCGCGGTCAACGCCGGCTACGCCTGGGACGGCGGCTACCCCTGCACCAGCTCCTACTCGGTCGGCGGGCAGGTCTTCAAGAACTTCGAGGGCGAGAACTTCGGCGACATCTCCCTGGGCCGCGCCCTGGAGGTCTCCTGCGACACGGTGTTCTACGGCCTCGCCGACAGGGAGTGGAAGAAGGACGGCGGCATCAACCCCAAGAAGGGCCAGCCGAAGGACTACTTCTTCAAGACCGCCCACCAGTTCGGCCTCGGCAAGGTGACCGGTATCGACCTGCCCAACGAGGTCACCGGCCGCGTCCCCGACCGCCAGTGGAAGCTGGACTACTGGAAGGCCAACAAGGACGCCTGGTGCAAGTCCGGCAAGAAGGACGGCTCCTACGTCGAGAGGATCTATTACGAGAACTGCCTCGAAGGCAACAAGATGCGCGAGGGTGACGAGATCAACTACTCCATCGGCCAGGGCGACACCCTCGTCACGCCGCTCCAGGAGGCGATGATCTACGGCGCCGTCGCCAACGGCGGCACCGAGTACGTCCCGACCATCGGCAAGGCGATCATCAGCGGCGACGGCAAGACCGTCACCCCGATCAAGCCGAGGGTCCGCGCCAAGCTCCCGGTCAGCCAGGCCACCCTCAAGGGCATGGACGACGCCTTCGCGGGCGTCATCACCCGCGGTACGGCCGCGTGGAAGTTCAACGGCTGGCCGCAGGACAAGATCCCGCTGCACGGCAAGACCGGTACGGCCGAGGTCTACGGCAAGCAGACCACCTCCTGGCTGGCCACCTACTCCAAGGACTACACGGTGATCATGACGATCGCCCAGGCGGGTACGGGTTCCGGCGCCTCCGGTGAGGCCGTGCGCAACATCTACAGCGCGCTCTACGGCGTCCAGGGCAACGGCTCCATCGACAACAAGAGGGCGCTGCTGCCCGAGCCGCAGAAGGGCCTGCCGAAGGTCCGCCACGACGGCACGATCGAGGCCCCCCAGATCACCGGCGACCCGGGGAAGGACGCCGAGGCCTCCCAGCAGAACAACCCCAGCAACGGCAGCGACCAGCAGCCCGCCACCACCGCCCCACCCGCCACGGGCAACCGCAACACCCGCAGGCGGCCTCGCAAGAGGGGAAGCCGGAGGATGCCCTCATGACCGGCAGCAGCTTCTCCGTCTCCGGATACGGCCCCGAGCGGGCCGGCTGGACCCGGATCTTCGCCCGCGACTCGCTGGCCCGCAGGCTCGACTGGCCGATACTCTTCGCCGCCGTCGCGCTGTCCCTGCTGGGCTCCCTGCTGGTGTTCTCCGCGACCCGCAACCGCACCGAGATCAACCAGGGCGACCCGTACTTCTTCCTGGAACGGCACCTGATGAACCTCGGCATCGGGTTCGCCCTGATGATCGGCACCCTCTGGCTGGGCCACCGCGCCCTGCGCAACGCCGTGCCGATCCTCTACGGGCTGTCGGTCCTGCTCGCCCTGGTGGTCCTCACCCCGCTCGGCGCCACCATCAACGGACAGCGCAACTGGCTCGTCATCGGCGGCTTCTCGCTCCAGCCCGCCGAGTTCCTCAAGGTGTCCATCATCCTGGGCATGGCGATGATGCTCGCGGCCCGGGTGGACGCGGGCGACAAGACCTACCCGGACCACCGGACCGTGGCGCAGTCCCTGGGCCTGGCGGCCGTACCCTGCATGATCCTGCTGCTCATGCCGGACCTCGGCTCGGTGCTCGCCATGGTGGCCATCATCCTGGGCGTGCTGCTCGCCTCCGGCGCCTCCAACCGCTGGATCTTCGGCCTGCTCACCGCCGGGGTGATCGGCTGTGTCGCCATCTGGCAGCTGCACATCCTGGACCAGTACCAGATCAACCGCTTCGCCGCCTTCGCCAACCCCAGCCTGGACCCGGCGGGCGTCGGCTACAACACCAACCAGGCCCGCATCGCCATCGGCTCCGGCGGGCTGACCGGGGCCGGCCTCTTCCACGGCTCGCAGACCACCGGCCAGTTCGTGCCCGAGCAGCAGACGGACTTCGTCTTCACCGTCGCGGGTGAGGAGCTGGGCTTCCTCGGCGCAGGCCTGATCATCTTCCTGCTCGGTGTGGTGCTGTGGCGCGCCTGCCGCATCGCCCGCGACTCCACCGAGCTGTACGGGACGATCGTGGCCGCCGGGGTCGTCGCCTGGTTCGCCTTCCAGTCCTTCGAGAACATCGGCATGACCCTCGGCATCATGCCGGTCACCGGTCTGCCCCTGCCCTTCGTCTCGTACGGCGGCTCATCGATGTTCGCGGTGTGGATCGCCGTCGGCCTCCTGCAGTCGATCAAGGTGCAGAGACCGATGTCGGCCTAGGCCGGGGCAGATCCGCCGGGGTCCGGGGCCGCGTTCACCCGCTGCCCCGGACTGGCCGTTCGCCGGGTGGGCGACGGGAATTTTCCGGCCATTCACCCCGGGCGGCCCCTGCCGTGTCACCCCGCGGGCCACTAGATTCGGTTCATGGCGGATGCGAAGCGCGAGATCGAGCGCAAGTACGAGTCCGACGACAGCGGCCTGCCCGACCTGACCGGCGTCGGCACAGTGGTGGCCGTCCTGGACAAGGGCCTGGTGGAACTGGACGCCACCTACTACGACACCGCCGACCAACGCCTGGCCGCCGCCGCCCTCACCCTGCGCCGCCGCACCGGAGGCTCGGACGCCGGCTGGCATCTGAAGGTCCCGGTCGCCCCGAACGTACGCGACGAGATCCGGGCCCCCCTCTCGGACACCGTCCCCGAGGAGATCGCGGCCCTGGTCCGCTCCCGCGTCCGCGACGCCGAGCTGATCCCCCTCATCCGCCTTCGCTCCGCCCGCGACGTCCGCCACCTCGTCGACGCCGACGGCACCCTGCTCGCCGAGGCAAGCGTCGACTCCGTCACCGCGGAACGGCTCACCGGAAAGGGCGGCGCCGCCCAGTGGACCGAGATCGAGGTGGAACTGGCCGACGGCACCGACCCCGCCTTCCTCGACCGGGTGGACAAGCGGCTGCGCAAGGCGGGCGTGCGGCCCTCGACGTCACCGTCCAAACTGGCCCGCGCCCTGGAGCAGACCGCAGGACACCGCCGCAGGAAGGACGAACCCTCGCCGCCGGTGACGGCCGGCGACCACGTCCTCGCCTACCTCCGTGCCCAGCGGGACGCACTGGTCGAGCTCGACCCCGCAGTCCGCCGGGACGTGCCCGACTCCGTGCACCGCATGCGGGTCGCCACCCGCCGCGCCCGCAGCACCCTGCGCACCTTCCGCTCCGTCCTCGACCGCACCGTCACCGACCCCGTCGGCGCCGAGCTGAAGTGGCTCGCCGGCGAGCTGGGCACGGACCGCGACCAGGAGGTGATGGCCGAACGCCTGACGGCCGCCCTCGACGCCCTCCCGCCCGACCTGGTCGCCGGCCCGGTCCCCGCACGCCTCGCGGCCTGGGCCGACGCCCGGCGAGGCGGCGCCCACGCCCATCTGACCGGTGTCCTCGACTCCCGCCGCTATCTGACCCTGCTGGACACCCTGGACACGCTCCTCGCCGACCCACCGCTGCGCAAGGCCGCCGGGAAGCGACCCGGGAAGGTGCTCGCCAAGGCCGTGGACAAGGACCTGGCGACCCTGTCCGCCCTGGTCGAGCACGCGCTCGGCGCCCCGCCCGGGCAGGAGCGGGACGTCGCCGTGCACGAGGCCCGCAAGAAGGCGAAGCGCACCCGGTACGCCGCAGAGGCGGCCACCCCGGCCCTGGGAAAACCGGCCCGCGCCCTGACCAGGGCCATGAAGGCGCTGACCACCCTCCTCGGCGAGCACCAGGACAGCGTCATGACCCGCCTCACCCTGCGCGAGCTGTCCGCCGTGGCCCACGCGGCGGGGGAGAGTACCTTCACGTACGGGGTGCTGTACGGGCGCGAGGAGGCCCGGGCGGCACGCGCGGAGGCGGAGCTGCCCGGACTGTGGAAGAAGGTCGGCTCCCGGGCGGCCGGCTGAGCGTACGGAGGAGACCGCCGGGCGGGTTACGCTTGATGGTCACCCCTGTCAGCTCACGAAGGTTCGCGAGATGCCTGCCGAAGCCGCCGAGTCGGTGTTCCCGCAGCTCGAAGCACTGCTCCCGCACGTGCAGAAGCCCATCCAGTACGTCGGCGGAGAGCTCAATTCCACGGTCAAGCCGTGGGACGAGTGTCATGTCCGCTGGGCGCTGATGTACCCGGACGCGTACGAGGTCGGCCTGCCCAACCAGGGCGTCCAGATCCTCTACGAGGTCCTCAACGAGCAGGAGGGCGTCCTCGCCGAGCGCACGTACAGCGTGTGGCCGGACCTGGAGGCGCTGATGCGCGAGCACGGCGTCCCGCAGTTCACGGTCGACAGCCACCGCCCGGTGAAGGCGTTCGACGTGTTCGGCCTCAGCTTCTCCACGGAGCTGGGCTACACCAACATGCTCACCGCCCTGGACCTCGCCGGCATCCCCCTGGAGTCCCGGAACCGCACGGACGACGACCCGATCGTCCTGGCCGGCGGCCACGCCGCGTTCAACCCGGAGCCGGTCGCCGACTTCATCGACGCGGCGATCATCGGCGACGGCGAGCAGGCCGTGCTCGACATGACCCGGATCATCCGCGCGTGGAAGGCCGAGGGCCGCCCCGGCGGCCGCGAGGAGGTCCTCTTCCGCCTGGCGAAGACCGGCGGGGTGTACGTACCGGCGTTCTACGACGTCGAGTACCTCCCGGACGGCCGCATCGCCCGAGTCGTCCCCAACAAGTCGGGCGTCCCGTGGCGCGTGTCCAAGCACACCGTGATGGACCTCGACGAGTGGCCGTACCCCAAGCAGCCCCTTGTCCCCCTGGCCGAGACGGTCCACGAGCGCATGTCGGTGGAGATCTTCCGCGGCTGCACGCGCGGCTGCCGCTTCTGCCAGGCCGGCATGATCACCCGCCCGGTGCGCGAGCGCTCGATCACCGGCATCGGCGAGATGGTGGACCGCGGTCTCAAGGCCACCGGCTTCGAGGAGGTGGGCCTGCTCTCCCTGTCCTCCGCGGACCACTCGGAGATCGGCGACATCGCCAAGGGCCTGGCGGACCGCTACGAGGACGACAAGATCGGCCTGTCGCTGCCCTCCACGCGCGTGGACGCCTTCAACATCGACCTGGCGAACGAACTGACCCGCAACGGCCGCCGCTCCGGCCTGACCTTCGCCCCCGAGGGCGGCTCGGAGCGCATCCGCAAGGTCATCAACAAGATGGTCTCGGAGGACGACCTGATCCGTACGGTCGCCACGGCCTACGGCAACGGCTGGCGCCAGGTGAAGCTGTACTTCATGTGCGGCCTGCCGACGGAAACGGACGACGACGTCCTCCAGATCGCCGACATGGCGACGCATGTGATCCAGAAGGGCCGCGAGGTCTCCGGCTCGAACGACATCCGTTGCACGGTCTCGATCGGCGGCTTCGTCCCCAAGCCCCACACCCCCTTCCAGTGGGCGCCCCAGCTCTCCGCCGAGGAGACGGACGCCCGCCTGGAGAAGCTCCGCGACAAGATCCGCGGCGACAAGAAGTACGGCCGCTCGATCGGCTTCCGCTACCACGACGGCAAGCCGGGCATCGTCGAGGGCCTCCTGTCCCGCGGCGACCGCCGCGTCGGCGCCGTGATCCGCGCGGTCTACGACGACGGCGGCCGCTTCGACGGCTGGCGCGAGCACTTCTCCTACGACCGCTGGATGGCCTGCGCCGACAAGGCCCTCGCCCCCTACGGCGTGGACGTCGACTGGTACACCACCCGCGAGCGCACCTACGAGGAGGTCCTCCCCTGGGACCACCTCGACTCCGGCCTGGACAAGGACTGGCTCTGGGAGGACTGGCAGGACGCCCTCGACGAGACGGAGGTCGAGGACTGCCGCTGGACGCCGTGCTTCGACTGCGGCGTCTGCCCGCAGATGGATACGGCCATCCAAATCGGCCCGACCGGCAAGAAGTTGCTGCCGCTGACGGTCAAGAACGCAGGTCAGACGCCCGCTTCGAGCGGTCACGCGCACTGAGGTGAGCGCGGCACTCGATCGGGTGGTCGAGGCGCGGGCGGGGACGAGTGAAGAAGTGGTGGCTGCGGTGTCGGCTGCGGCCGGTGCTCCGAGTCCTCTGCCGGCGCGCGTGACGGCTCGGCCCTCGAGCCCCCCTTCCTGAGGGGAAGGGGGGGCGCCCCGGACCGATCTCGGTCCGGGGCTTTTGGCATGTGTTCGCTGCGACGACGCCACGCGGCGAGGAACGTCTCACCGACGATGTCGTCCACGTTCATGGGGTGAGCACGCCGGCGGACGAAACGCAGCGCGTCCTCGTAATGAGCGCGGCAGACATCGGTGAACTCGTCCTCGCTGTCGATGGCCATGGCTTCCTCTCGCTGCTTCCGCCCCTACGTGTCCACCACCCGTGAAGGTGCAACGCGAGAGTTCGAAGAATTTTGTGCCGGCCCTCGGTGGCTCGGGCAACGCCGCCGCGACTTCGAGCTGAGTCGAAGCTCCACACCCCGGCAAGGTTACGACCGCCTCTTCCGGCGGCGTGCGGGGGTGATCCACCTTGGGCTGGGCCCCGCGGTCGTGATCGTCTTGCTGACGTCCTTGGAGCACGACAAAGCTGGCTGTGTGGGCGTTCCGGAACGCGCTCAGAAGAGAGGAGAGCCCGCAGCCCAGCCGATGAACGATCAAAGGGAGAGGGAGTCATGACGACACAGAGATCCGCGCAGTCGGCGACTCCGGGGGACGCGACTCCGACCGTGGCCAGGCAGCCCGACGGCCTCGGCAAGCGGGTCGGGGAGGTTGCGGAAATCACCGTTCTCTTCGATGCCAAGCCAGGTGGGGCGGAGAGATTCCACCGGAAGGCCGCCAAGATCCAGGACGACGCCTGGCACTACGAAAAGCTTGTCGGCACTGGGTGCCGGAAAGATGGTCGGACATGGTGCTGCGACCTCCGCTGACGGGGTCCGGGCCGACGACCGCACGCCGCTGCCGGCCCACCTGAGCCCAGGCGCCATGTCCGCGGCTACGGCGCCTGGGAAGGGCCGTATCCCGTGCGACTGGAACGCCTGGGCCGTCCCGAGGTCAAGAACATCCTCATGTCGGAGAACGGGGTCGACACCGCCAACAAGATCGTGGACCTGCGCGATCTCTACAACGAGGAAGACCCGTTCCGGCTGGGTCCGACCTACCTGGACGCCTATCGCTCACGACTGAACGCCAACCTGGGCTTCTTCGACGGTCTCGACGGCAAGCTGGACTGGCCGGCACAGCCGGACGGGACGCATCCGCTGACGGAACTGCTGCTGGCGGACTTCCTGGTCGTGGACGCTGCCAAGCCGTACGCCGAGGACAGCTATTTCGAGATCGAGTGGGCTCTGCTGGAGGGCCGGGAGTACACGACCTGCGGTGGCCGGTCGCTCAACGACGACGTCATCGACACGCTCTACACGCTGATCGTCAACGCGGGACGCGGCCCGCGCGTGAGCGACGGCGTCGACGGGACCGTCCTGGCGCTGCGCGAGTTCCCGTACCTGGCACCGGCCAACCCGTACCCGCCCGAGCAGGCGGCCACCATTCCGAAGGCCCCGGCGAACAGATGAGCGGCGTCACCGCAGCTGCTCGTGCCGGAGGTGACGTCGCGGGCGGGCCGCGCACGACGGCCGGTGTCATCGCCATGGGCAACCTGGACGCACGTATCGAAGGTCTGGCGGCGCAGGCGGTGCCCGGAAGGCTCACCGCCGACGCCTGGGGCGAGCTGGTGGAGCTGACCGCCCTGCGTGGGCACGTGGGGGGCCGCATCGACGAGGTCGAGCGCGCGGCAGCGCTGGCCGACATGTTCGTGGACCGGGCGCCGGGCGATCCTCGCACGCTCCTCGCGCGCGCCGTAGTGGCGGCCCACTTCCACCGGTTCGCGGCGGCGCTGGACGATCTGGAGGCGGCGGCCGTTCTGGGACTCGACCGGCGCACCGTCGACGTGGAGCGGGCAGCGGTCTGCCAGGCGGTCGGGCGGTACGACGAGGCGCTCGCGCTGTGCCGGCGGGCGTTGTCGAGAGGCCGGGACTTCGGGACCGTTGCTGCCATGGCCCGCTGCCACGCCGACAACGGCGATGCAGCGCACGAGGCAGATGAGGCAGCCGAGGCCGAGACGTGGTTCCTGGCGGCGCGTCGCGCGTACCACGGGGTCAGTCCCTTCCCGCTGGCGATCCTCGAATTCCAGTGCGGGCGGATGTGGCTGGTGCGGGAAGGTCCGGCGAGGGCGCGGACCTGGCTGGAGCCGGCGGTCGCCCGCCTGCCGTCCTATGTTCCGGCTCTGGGCCACCTCACCGAGGCCGACGCCGCCGAGGGGAGGAGGGCCGCGGCGGTGGAGCGGCTGCGGCGACTGGTCCTCGTCAGCGACGACCCCGAGTACGCGACCGGGCTTGCCCACCTCCTGGGCGGATACGGGGCGTCGGCGGAGGCCCGGTTCTGGCGAGCGCACGCCGCCGCGCGCTACGACGAGCTGATGGCGCGCCACCCCGCGGCGTACGTCGATCACGCGGCCGAGTTCTGGCTGACCGTCGGCGGCGATCCTCAGCGGGCGCTTCGGCTGTCGCTCCAGAACCTCGCGCATCGACCCACTCCACGTGCCCGGGCGCTCGTCGATCGCGCCAGATGCCGTGTCGGGCAGCGCCAATAGCGCCTGCGATTGGTACAAATCACCCAACGCCCGATCAAGGGGACGAGATGACGACGGGTGAAGGCCCACCACTGCAACTCGACGACATCCAAGGCATCGTGCTGCGTACCCGGCCGTCCCCGTACGTCGGCACCTACATCCTGCTGCGGGTGGACGACCCGCGCGCCGGACGTGACCTGATGGGACGCCTGGCCGGACTGGTCGACTCCGCCGCCAACTGGTGGCAGCCGCCCCTGCCGGCGCTTCTCAACGTCGCGGTGACGTACCGGGGGCTCGAAGTGCTCCAGGTGCCGCAGGCTTCTCTGAACAGCTTCCCGGAGGAGTTCCGGCAGGGTATGGCGGCACGGGCCGAGTTCCTGGGCGACACCGGCGAGAGCGCGCCCGCGCACTGGGAGCCGCCCTTCGGCACCGGCCAGGTGCACATCGTGTTGTCCCTCATCGCTGCCGACCAGGAGTCCCTGGCGGTCGTACTCGAACGGGCGCGGCAGGCGCGCACGCAGCTTCCCGGCGTTCAAGCGGTGTACCGGCAGGATCTCTACCAACTGGCCTCGGGGCGCACCAGCTTGGGCTACAAGGACGGCATCAGCAACCTCGCGGTGGAAGGCAGCGGCGCTGCGTACCCCCCGGGGGGGGCGGCCCCACCTTCAAGGCGGGCGAGTCCGTACTGGGCTATCCCGACGAGACCGGCAACCTGCCCCCGATGCCGCAGCCGGACGTGCTGGGCCGTAACGGCACCTTCGTGGTCTGGCGGAAACTGCACACGCGCGTCGCCGCCTTCCGGCGGTATCTCCATGACAACGCCAAGAGCCCGGCAGAGGAGTCGCTGCTCGCCGCGAAGATCGTGGGGCGCTGGCCGAGTGGTGCCCCCTTGATCCTCGCGCCCGAGTCGGATGATCCGGACCTGGGCGCGGACGAGCAGCGCAACAACAACTTCGACTATGCGTCCGATCCGGGTGGGACGGTCTGCCCGCACGGTGCCCACGCCAGGCGTGCCAATCCGCGTGACTCGGAGATCATCGGTGACGTCGACCTCCACCGGCTGATTCGGCGAAGCACCAGCTACGGGCCGTCGCTGCCGGCCGGCACCCTGGACGACGACGGTGCCGACCGTGGCATCGTGTTCATCGCCGTCAACGCGGACCTCGACCGTCAGTTCGAGTTCGTGAAGTCGCAATGGTTCAACGACGGGAACTTCACCGGCCTGGACGTGGAGAAGGATCTGCTGACGGGTGACAACGACGGCTCGGGCATCTTCACGATCCCGCAGCGGCCCGTTCGGCGTCGCCTGCACGGCGTCGAGCGCTTCGTCATCACGCGCGGCGGCGAATACTGCTTCCTGCCGAGCCTCAGTGCACTGCACTGGATGGCCGACCTCGGCTCCTGAGCCGTATTCAGACCGTACCGCCGCGCACGCAAACCATAACGAAGAGTGAGGTAACGCCACATACGGTTGGACAAGGGGAAGGGTTTCCTAAGGCGGGTGGAATCACCTAGGTTGTCACAAACGGGTGGATTTCGAGCGGCGTAGATCGCTGCGGGTCCATCCGATCGAATGCGGCCCGAGTGGGTGAGCGGAGGCGACAGTCGACAGTGGTGGATACCAGAAGCGGCGACGCACACAACACCGACCCGTCCATACCCCGCTCCCCCCGTCCGCTGCACCAGCCGCGAGGCCTGCGGACCGTACAGACCGTACGGCCCTCGGATCGACACCGTATGCGGATGCGGGTGCTCGACGCCGTGGAGGAGGACCGGCGCGATGTCGAAGTGCTGCTGACCGCGCTCCAGCAGGCGGTGGCCGAGGTGCACGGTCTGGGCGGCATGGTGCATCTCCCGGGCGGCGGCATGAGCGGCATCCTCTACCTGGTCGCCGACAGCGGCCTGCCGGAGTCGATGACCCGTCCCTGGCTGATCATCCCGGTACGGGGCACGGCGCCCCCCGGCAGGGCCGCCCGCGAGGACACCATCACCTGGCAGCCCGACCTGGCCCCTCCTGACCCGGTGCCCGGCCGGGACCCCGCCGCCCTGTGGCCTTCCCGGCTCCCCGCCGGCATCGGTCATCTGGCCGTCCCCGTGCCGGGCCGCGGCCGGCGACGCGGGGCGCTCTCCGTCCTCTTCGCCCCGGGCGACAAGCCCGGCCCGGCGGAATGCGCGTTTCTGAACGAGGTGGCCGCCTGGATGTCCGGGAGGCTCCGGTCGTCCGGGATCCTCAGTCCGTCCACCGCCCTGCTGCGCGCCCTGGAGAGCGGGTCACCACCGCGGCAGGCCCCCTCCGGGGACGCGGAAGGGGCGCCCTCGATCACGTACACCTGGGACCTGCGCTCCGGCGAGCTGACCTCCGACCGGCCCGTCGAGGAGGTGCTGTCCGGCATCGATCCGGAGGTGATGACCGGCGGCATCGAGGCGTGGGCGGCGCTGATCCACCCGGACGACCTGCCGGGGGCCGTGGCCGGCTTCGACACGGGCATCCAGCTGCGCGGCGGCTTCCAGAACGAGTACCGGATCCGGCGAGAGGACGGGACGTACCTCTGGATCGAGGCGCGTGCCCGGACGATCACGAACGAGGAGGGGGCGCCGGTGAAGGTGATCGGCACCCTCCGGGACAGCAGTGAAACGCACGCCGCCGCCGGGTTGCTGGGACGGGCGCTGCGACACATGAGCGACGGCTTCGTCTCCCTGGATCCGGACTGGCGCATCGCATTTCTCAATCAGGCCGCCGAGCGGCTCCTCGGCGCCGCGGGAGATGTGGGCGGAGTCCTGCTCTGGAACCTCCCCGCGGTGCGTGCCGTGCCGGGGCTGGAGCAGCTGTGCCGGGCCACGGCGGCCGAGGGACAGCCGGCCGGATTCGACGTACCGGGGCCGGACGGGACGTCCTGGTACCACCTGCGGCTGGTGCCGGTGCCGGAAGGCCTCACGCTCTACATCACCGACACCACCGAGCGGCATCTGCGGGAGGCCGAGCGAGCCGCCGCGGAGCGGGCGGCCGCGGAGCGGGCGGCCCTGGTGCAGCGGATCACGCGGGACCTTGCCGAGGCCGTCACGGCCCAGGATGTGATGGCGGCGGTGGCCGACGGCGTGATGGCACCCCTCGAGGCCACCGGACTCATCATGCTCGGTGCGGTCGGCGACCGGCTGACCGTGGTCGGCTCCCGCGGATACTCGGAGCGCTTCACCCGGCTGCTGGACGGGCAGTGGACGGCGGGGGACACCATGAACCCGGCGGGGGACGCCCTGCGCACCCGCACCTCCCTCTTCATCTCCTCCCCGGAGGAGTTCCTGAAGAGTTACCCGGGAACCGAGACCCTGGTCCGGGAAGGCGGCAAGCAGGCATGGGCCTTTCTGCCGCTGGCGGTGCCGGGACGCGAGATCGGCGTGGCGGTGATCTCCTTCGGCCGGCCGCGGGTGCTGGACGATGACGAACGGACACTGCTCACCGCGCTCAGCGGCCTGATCGCGCAGGCCCTGGAGCGGGCCGGGCTCTACGACGAGGCGACGACCCGGGCCCGCACCCTCCAGCGCAGCCTGCTGCCGCGGGCACTGCCCGAGCTGCCCGAGGTGACGACGGCGGCGCGTTACCAGCCGGCCAAACAGGGAGCCGACGTCGGCGGCGACTGGTACGACGTGATCCCGCTCTCCGGGGCCCGGGTGGCGCTCGTGATCGGCGACGTCATGGGCCACGGCATGGCCGAGGCCGCCACCATGGGCGGGCTCCGCACGGCCGTGCGCACTCTCTCGGAGCTGGAGCTGCCGCCCGACGAAATCCTCGGCCACCTCAACGACATCGTCGGCGAGCTGGGCAACGATGCCTTCGCAACCTGCCTGTACGGCATCTACGACCCGGTGAGCCGGCGTCTGTCGTACGCCAGCGCCGGTCAGCCGCCCCCGGCGGTGACCCATCCCGACGGCCCCGTCACCTTCCTGCCCATGTCCCCGGACCCGCCGCTGGGGGTGGCCGCTCCTCCCTTCGAGACCCTCGAGACCGTACTGCCCGCCGACAGCCTGCTCGCGCTTTACAGCGACGGCCTGGTCGAGTGCAAGGACCGGGATGTCACCACCGGCATGAGCCGCCTCGCCGAGCTCCTCTCCGAGTCCGTGAAGGCACTGCGGACCTCACCGGCAGACGCGTCCGACCTCGATGCGCTCTGCGCCGCCGTCACCTCCGGTCTTCTCCCCGCCCACGGTGCGCTGACGGACGACGCCGCCCTGCTGCTGGCCCGCACCCACCCGCTGGGTGCGCAGAACGTCGCCGAGTGGCCGTTGCCGGAGGACCCGCTCGCCGCGGGCCAGGCCCGCGACCTCGTCCGCGCCCAGCTCACCGCCTGGGACCTCGACGACGAGGACCTGCTCATGACCACCGAACTCGTGGTGAGCGAGCTGGTCGGGAACGTCGTCCGGCACGCCTGCGGCCCCATCCGGCTGCGCATGCTCCGCAGCCGCGCGCTGATCTGCGAGGTCTCCGACGCCAGCCTGACCACGCCGCACATCCGCCACACCTCCGCCACCGACGAGGGCGGCCGCGGCCTGCAGCTCATCTCCGCGCTCTGCCAGCGCTGGGGCACCCGCCACACCCCCACCGGCAAGGCCATCTGGACCGAACAGCCCCTCCCCACGGCCCCCTCCCCACGGCCTCGATCCGGGGCCTGAGCCCCCTTCCCTGACGGGTGGGCCCTGACGGGTGGGGGGCTCGTCGATCTGCGTACACCGATGTCAAGACCCGTCAGTGCTTGAAGGGACCCCTGGTCCGTTCCTTCGCGCCGCGCATCTTGCCCCGTGCTTCGAGGGCGGCGCCCTTTGCTGCGAGGGTTTCCTTGTGCACCGCGTGGGCCGCCTTCCGCACGGTCTTTCCGACGACCTGTTCGGCCATTGCCTTGGCCCGTTCTCCGGCACTCATCTCAGTACCTCCGCGGATTCTCACCAGTCGTCTGCCCATGCAGAGGGGGGCAAAACCGCCCCAGACCCTGCACCGGGCAGGGGAACGGACCAGATGATCACTGCTCCGGCCCGCTCGCCCACCTGGCTGTCCGGTGCCGTCGTCCCGGTCCGTAGGGTGGGGCACGCACAGAAGATCGTCTTGCGGACATCACGTGCTCGACCGGCACTGGTCTCCCGCACCGCGACCCGCGAACCAGGAGGAGACATCGTGAACGTCGTCTCTGTCGTCACCCCCGTACACCGCGGCGCTGTCCGTTTCCTTCCTGACGCCTACGCCTCCCTGCTCAACCAGGACCTTCCCGGCGGATGGTCATGGGAGTGGTGCGTACAGGAAGACGGAAACGACGTCGGCGCGCAGTCGTGTCTACCGGCCGACGATCCACGGATCCGGATCTCGGCGTCCCGTGCCGGCGGTCCCCACGTGGCACGCACCATGGCGTTCGCGCGCTCGACCGGTGCCTACCTGAAGACCCTGGACTCCGACGACCAGCTCACTCCCGGCACTCTCGCGCGTGACATCGCCGTGCTGGAGGAACATGCCTCGGTCGGCTGGACCACGTCGCGGGTCGTCGATCTCCTCGAGGACGGCAGCACGGTCTCCTTCGAACTCAGTGACCCGCAACCGGGTCGGCTCCCCAGGGGAAGCGCGTTCGGCTACTGGACCGAGCACCACCGTCCGCAGGTCCACCCCGCCACACTGTGCGTGAGGCGCTCCCTGCTGGCACTGCTCGGCGGCTGGATGGCCCTGCCTGCCTCGGGCGACACCGGGCTTCTCCTCGGTCTGGACGCCCTGGCGGACGGATGGTTCATCGGTGACACCGGACTTGCCTACCGCAAGCACGGCGGCCAGATCACCGCCCACCCCGACCATCGGGGCGGAGAGGAATGGGAGGCCCGGATGTCCCTGATCCGGGAACACGCGGAGGCCATCCGGGCGTGGGCCGGCACCGAACAGTCGTGAGACCGGAGCGGTCGCTCTTCGGCGTCGCGCTCCTTGCTCTCCTTGCGCTTGACGGTCGACGCCACCGTACGAGCGCCGGCTTCGGCCGGTCCGTGCTTCCGCTCACCACGGCGCTCAGGCCGTGAGGCCCTCGATCGCCACGGGAAGGTGACGGGGGCCGCGCAGTACGGCGTTGGTACGGTACGACGGCGGGTCCTCGAGCAGCCCGGAGAACCTGACGCGGCGGAACAGTTCGGGCACGGCCGCATGCAGTTCTATACGGGCGAGGGGAGCGCCGAAGCAGTAGTGGATGCCCGTGTAGAAGCCCAGGTGCTCGTTGTCCTTGCGGTCGGGATCGAACCGGTCCGGGTTCTCGAAGCGCCTGGGGTCGCGGTTGGCCGCGGCCAGCATGAGCCAGACCGGCGAGCCCTTGGGGATCGTGGTGCCGGCGACGTCGATGTCGGCCAGGGCGGTGGTCCACGGGACGAACTGGACCGGAGGCTCGTACCGCAGCACTTCCTCGATGAGCGGGACGGCCAGCTCCGGGTCCTTCCGGAACCGCTCGAGGACGTCGGGGTGGCGCAGCAGGGTGAGGGTCGTGTTGGTGATCGCGTTGACGGTGGTCTCGTGGCCCGCGACCAGGAGCAGCACCGCGGTGGCTTCCAGGTCCGCGGCTGTCATCTCGGGGGCGAGCGCGCTGAGTATCCCGGGGCCGGGGTGGCGGCGTTTGGTCTCGATCAGATCGGACAGGTAGACCCCCAGGTCCTCTCGCGCCCGCTGTGCCTTTTCCTGGCCCGCGTCGCCGCCGGCGCGGGGATCGAGTCCGGACGCCAGGGCGTCGGCCCAGCCGTGGAAGCGCGGTTCGTCCTCGCGCGGGACGCCGAGGACCTTGCAGATGGCGGTGACGGGAAGCGGGTAGGAGAACTCCTCGACGACGTCGACCTGGTCCTTGCCTTCGAAGGCGTCGAGGAGTTCGGTGACGACGTTGGCCAGCTCCGTGCGCAGGCCGTCGAGGAATCTGGGGCTGTGCGGGGGCCCGAACGGCCGGTTGATGGTGTCGCGCAGCCGGTCGTGCACGGGCGGGTCGGTGAAGATGAAGCTGGGCGGCAGACCGGACTCCGTCGATTGCCCGACGCGGGCATAGCCGGGCGGACGGTTCCTCGTGTCGTTGCTCAGCCGCGGGTCGTTGGCCAGGCTCCGCACCTCGTAGTAGGTGCTGACCAGGTAGGAGCCGTCGTCCTCCCGCCTGACCGGTGTCTTGCGCAGCTCCGCGTAGAGCGGGTACGGATCCGCCCGATTGGCGTAGTCGGTGATCTGCTCGACGATGCTGCCGGACGTCATGGCGTCTCCTGGGAGCTCCGGGCGGTACAGGGCCGGTGATCAGGCATGCGCGGGAACGAACGCGACACGTCGCTCGCTCGGCGAGTGACCCGTCAGCGTGACCGTGGCCCCGTGGGTGGGCAGATGGGGGTCGGGGAAGGCCGGGTCGATCGGCTGCAGCGTCTCGGTCCGGCGGTCGACGGCGCGGTACTCCGGCGGGAACGGCGCGCCGGACGCGATCTGCTGCTCGTAGAACCCCAGCCACTTGGCTCCGTCGAAGGACGCCGCGGCGATGACGCGGCCGCGGTACCCGTACACCGCGACGAACCGCTTCTCGGCGAGCGCCCCCTGGGCGACGACCAGTTGGTCGCCCAGGGAGGGAACCCCCACCGATTTGATGTTGACACCGAACTGGGTGGACCAGAACATCGGCAGCCACAGATGCGGACGGCGATCCGGACCCGCACAGATCATGTTGTGGGCGGCGATCTCGGCCTGTTCGACCGCGTTGCCCCAGTGCTCCAGTGCCAGGAACTGGTAGTCGAACAGCGGATGGGGGCTGCGGGCGACGTCGCCTGCGGCGTAGATGTCGTCGGTGACGATGCCGTTGACGTCGAAGACCCGGCACCCGGCGTCGCACGCGATCCCCCGGGGGCCCGCGGCCACCCCCGAGCCGGCGAGCCATTCGGTGTTCCGCATGGCGCCGAGGGAGACGACCGCCACCTCCACGTCGATCGCCGAACCGTCGGACAGATGGGCGCGCCTGAGCCGCCCCACGTCGTCGCCCTCCAGGGCAGTGACGCTGATGCCGCAGCGCAGGTCGACTCCGTGCTCGCGCTGCAGCCGGTCCGCGACCGCGCCGATCACTCCGCCGAGCGCGCCCACCAGCGGCGCCGGGCCGCGTTCGGCGACCGTCACCTCGTGGCCCAGCTCCCGGCAGACGGAGGCGACCTCCGACCCCGTGAAACCGGCACCGATCACCAGCACCCGGGACACGCCCCCGGCCAGCTTCCGGTGCAGGCGTGCGGAGTCGTCGCGGGTACGCAGGACGAACACCCCGTCCAGTGCGGCCTCTTCCGGGTGGAACCAGGGCCGGGCTCTGGTCCCGGTGGTGATCAGCAGGCGGTCGTAGGGGACGGTGTCGCCGTTCGCCAGGCGTACCCGCTTGGCGTCCCGGTCCAGGCCCTCGGCGGCGACGCCCAGACGCCATTCGGCGTCGATGTCACGCCGCCGCGGCAGCGCGGTCTCCTCGGGCCGCGCCCGCCCGAGCAGCGCCTGCTTGGACAGCGGCGGCCGGTCGTAGGGTTCGTACGGCTCGTCGCCGATCATGGTCAGTGGTCCGGCGAAGCCCTTCTCGCGCAAGGTCTCCGCCGCGCGCAGACCGGCCAGCGAGGCACCGACGACGACAATGCGGCCCTGGCGCCGCAGGACCTCGACGTCCGTGTCAGCCGACATGGGGCTCCACACCCTTCGTCGGCTCGTCGGAGTAGTCGACGAGGATGGCCTGGACCGGGCAGGCGGCAGCTGCCTTCTCCACCCGGTCACGCTGCGCTTCGTCGAAGCGAGGGGAGAACAGCAGCGCTTCGACTCCGTGCAGCGAGAAGACGTCCGGCGCGAGAAAGACGCACTGCGCGAACCCCTGGCACCGGTTGAGATCGACGACAAGCCTCATCGGGAACCCGCTCTCCGCGCAGGCGCAATCGCCTCGGCGGCCTGTGCCGCAAGCTCCGCAGCCCTTGCGCTCGTTCCACACGATCCGTCGGCATGCCTCACTTTCACCATCGCCCCCTTCGGAGGGGGCCGCAAACCGTGCAGCGGCGGCTGTGCACACCTGCGAAGTCCCCTCTCGCTCGGAGGCGACGGGCGGACGGCTCCGGTTGCACCATGGCCGGGGTCGCTGCACGCTGCACCCATGGACCGCACCCCGCAGGCCAGTGGGCTGCCCATCTTGGTGACGGGCGCCGCGGGCAGCGTCGGCGCCGTCGGGCGATCCGTGGTCGAAGGCCTTCGCCGGCGGGGCCTGCCCGTCCGGGCCATGGTGCGTCGCGACGACGAACGGGCGCAGGCGCTGCGCGCGACGGGCGCCGAGGTGGTCGTCGGAGACCTGACGCATGCGGCCGACGTCGCCGGCGCCATGGCCGGCTGCGGACGCATGTACTTCGGCATGGGCGTGTCGGCGCAGTATCTGGAGGCTGCCGTGACATCGGCGGCCGTCGCGCGCGCGTACGGGCACCTGGAAGTGTTCGTCAACATGTCGCAGCTGACTGTCTCCCAGATGGACCTCACCAGCACCTCCGAGTCGAAACAGCAGCGACAGCAGTGGCTGGTCGAGCAGGTTCTCGACTGGTCGGGCATCCCCGTCGTGGAGGTCAGGCCCACGGTGTTCCTGGAGAACCCCCTTTTCCGCGTCGGCTTCTCCTCGATCGCCACGGACGGCACCATCAGACTGCCCTTCGGCCGGGCGAAGACCTCGCCGGTGGCGGCCGGCGACGTCGCCGCCGTCGTGGAGGAGATCCTGGCCGCCCCGGCCCCGCACATCGGCCGGACCTACGAACTGACCGGTCCCCGCTCGGAGGACATCACCGCCATGGCCGCGGAGGTTTCCTCAGCCTTGGGCCGGCGGGTCGGCTACACCGACGTCCCCCTGCAGGAATGGATCGACGACGACCTCAGGCCCGCGGGGCTGCCCGACCACGCCTTCCAGCACATCTCCACCATGGCCCGCCTGCACGCGGAGAACCGGTACGACCGCAAGTCGGACGATGTGGAGCAGGTCCTCGGGCGGCCCCCGACAGGGGTGGCCGACTTCGTCCGCAAGAACGACGACCTGTTCACCCGCTGAGGCCGTCTCCATCGCCCGACCCGGGCGAAGAGGCGCCGGCCTGCGCACAGCAGGTTCCACCAGCTCCAGGAGCTCAGGCACGCAGAGCCTGCGCCGCCTTCCGTGTCCCTCCCCTCGTCACCTCCTCACGCGCGGGCCGGCGGCGGGCCGGCGTGATAGGTGCCGTCGGCGAAGAGCAGGGCGCGGCGGGCCGTGAGGGCGTGCTGCTCCACGGTGCCCAGGAGGATGAGGTGGTCGCCGGCGGGGACGACGTCGCCGCGGCGGCAGCACAGGGTCGCCGCGGCCCCGGTGATCAGTGGCTCTCCGTGCGGGCCGGGCAGCGTGGCCAGGCCCTGGAAGCGGTCGCCCGGTCCGGCGAACCGGGCCGCGAGATCGCGCTGGCCGGCCGCGAGCACGTTGACGGCGAAGTACTCGGCGGCCGTGAAGGCGGGCCGGCCGCGTGACGAGAGGGCGAGGCACCACAGGATCAGGGGCGGGTCGAGCGAGACGGACGTGAAGGAGTTGACGGTCACCCCGGCCGGGGCACCGTGCGGGTCCGCGCAGGTGACCACGGTGACTCCGGTGGCGTACCGGCCGAGGACGTCGCGCAGCGCACGCCGGCCGGGACCGGCCGGTTCGGCACACCGCAGTGCCGTACCGGCCGCGTCCCCGGGTGCCACGGCCGCGCCCGGTACGGTCGTCACGCGGCGTCCGGCCGGCCGCGCAGCGCGGTGAGCGCCTCGGCGATCTCCGCGTCCTCCGGGTCGAGCACGGCGGCGAGCTCGAGGTCGTCGAGGGCCTCCTGCCGTCCCCCGGTCTCCTGGTGGAGAAAGGCGCGGTTGTAGCGCAACGCGGCGTCCTTCGGGTCGAGTTCGACCGCACGGCACAGGTCCTGGAGCGCGTCGTGCGGGCGCCCCGCCTCATAGCGGACGGCGGCCCGCCCGGACAGGGCGCTCACCAGGTCCGGGTCGGCCTCGACCGCCCGGTCGTACGCGGCCTCCGCTCCGGCGAGTTCGCCGCTCTCGGCGAGCGCCCGTCCGACGGCCGCGTGCAGATGGGCGTTACCCGGTTCGAGCCGCAGTCCGGCGCGGGCGTCGTCGAGCGCCGCGGCGAGGTCCCCGGACTCCAGAAGGATGCCGGCGCGGTTGATGTACGCGTCGACGAACTCCGGGTCCTGCTCGATCACGTAGCTGAAGTCGGCAAGTGCGCCTTCCACGTCACCCTCGCTCAGCCGCAGGTCGCCCCGGTTGTAGTAGATCTCGGGGAACGGCGGCGACAGGCTGAGGGCGCGTGAGTAGTCGGCGAGCGCCTCCTCGGTGCGGCCGAGCCGGCGCAGCAGGTTGCCGCGCTCCAGGTAGTGCTCCGCGTGGTTGGGGTCCTGGTCGATGACGACCGCGTAGTCGGCGAGCGCCTCGTCGAGCCGGCCGAGGATCGAGTACACCCGGGCGCGGTTGTTCTTGAGCACCGAGCGGTGCAGGCGGTGCTCGTCGGGGGTGAGTCGCCGGTCGAGGTCGTCGATGCACTCGGTGACCAGGCGCAGCGCTTCCTGGGGGTCGCCGAGGTTGACCTCCACGAGGGCCCGGCCGTTCTTGTAGAAGGCACTCTGGAAGGCGCGTTCGACCCGGTCCTGCAACAGTGACGCGGTGGCGATCGCACTGTTGAGCAGCGCCTTGGCCTTCTTCTCGTCGCGGTCGGCGGGGTCGTTGTGGCGGGTGTAGAGCATGGCGGTGGAGTAGGCGCACGCCATGTGCACCGCCGGATCGGTGGACAGCAGTCGTGCCTCGTCGTAGACGGCCTCGGCCTCCTTGGTCCGGCTCAGGATGGACAGGGCGAGGCCGAGCTGTACACCGAACTTCCACCACTGCCTGCTGTCCTCGCGGCCGTTCACCAGGTGCTGGCCGCGGCGGCCGTAGTCGACGACGGCGTCGTAGAAGCCGTTGACGAGGCAGTGGTCCGAGGCGGCCCACAGCGCCGGTACGGCCTCGGCCGCCGGGGCGCTGCCGCGTTCCAGGTGGTACGGGAGCGCGCCCAGGGTGAGCGAGAACTCCTGGGTCCGGCGCAGCTGGGCGGCGCGGCGGTCGTGGAGGGCGGCGCGTTCGGCGGCGGGCAGCGCCTCGTAGGCGGCGCGCGCCGTCTCGCCGCGGGGGCCGTCGAGCAGTCCCTCGGCGGCGACCCAGCGCCATGCGGGGTCCTCCTCGGCCGCCTCGGGCGCGGTCCCGGCCTCCCGCAGGGGCAGCGCGGTGGTGTGGCGGTCGAGCGCGGGGGCCAGTACGCCGTCGGCGTGTGGGGCGTGTGCGCCGCACAGGACGACGGTCAGCACGCGCGGGTCCACGCGGCGCACCAGCGTGGCGAGGAACTCCTCGTCGGTGGCCTCGGCGTGGTCGACGTTCTCCACCACCAGGCATCGCGGACCGTCATGGCCGAGGACGGGCAGCGCGTCGCGGACGAACTCCACGAGGCCGTTCGCGATCCGCCGGGTGCGCAGCCGGGCGTAGAAACGCGTGCGCTCCGCGGGCAGCGCCATGGAGGTCAGCGTCTCCCGCGAGTGGGGCACGAGGGGTGCCAACTCGGGTGCGACCGAGAGGAGTTCGATGTCGTTTCGGCGCACGAGTCCGGGTGCGACGGCGAGTACGCCGGGGACGAGCGCCCGGACGAGGGTGCCGGCCGCGGTGTACGGCCCGCGCAGCCTGCGGTGGGCGTCGACCGGAGGCAGGAGCCGGGGCGGCAGCGGGTGGCCGTCCGCGGTCGCGGCCCGGTCGTGGCGGGTTGCGCCGTACAGCCTCCGGTGGCCGGGGAGCGCGGCGTCAGCCTGCTGCATGTGCGGTCTCCTTTGCGGTCGGGGCGGTGGTGCGGGTGCGGCGCCGCCAGGCGCGGAAGGCCAGGTAGGCGGCGAAGACCGGCTCCCAGAAGTTGAGGACGAGGAAGGTCAGCACGTCGGCGGCGTTGGCGGGGGAGAAGTCCGCGTCGAGCTTGTGGACCGCCACCTCGGTCAGCCGGATGCCGGTGGGTATCGCGGCGGTCAGCAGGGTGACGGTGAGGAAGACGTAGCCGGCCACCATGAGCCACGAGTACCAGCGCGCGATCCGGCGGTCGCGCTCCCCCCATGTGCTCTCGTCCACCATGCGCTCCGGCCTGCGCAGCAGCCGCATCAGGCGGTTCCGCAGCATCTGGCGGGCCGTGGTCTGCAGGTCGTTGCAGCCCAGCACGGTGATGGCGAGGTAGTACAGATCGGTGCGCAGGAAGAAGTAGAACTGCCAGACGAGCCGCAGTACGACCGCGAACGCCATCGACAGCAGCAGCCGGTGGGCCACGGCGGTGGCACCCGTCGTGTCCGGCAGGGCCGCGGCGACGAGGGTCAGGCCGCTGATGACCAGGACGTCGGTGATCATTCCGGCGAGCATCGGCAGGTACCGCTTGCGGCGGGGCACGGCGACCAGACCGTCGAGGGCGGTCACGAACACCACGTAGTAGAAGCGGCGGCTGATGGACAGCGTGGAGTTGAGGCCGAGCCGGCGTCCCGCGAGGGCGTGTGCGGCCTCGTGGAGCAGGATCCACGGCACCTGGCCGAGGACGATGCCGAGGGTGAGCAGCACCAGTGAGCGGCGGGTGAAGAACAGGTTCTGGTAGTGAGGAGCCAGTTCGGGCCGCCGGATCATGGCGATCACGGCCGCGAGCACGATCAGGCCGTAGAGCACCCATGCGACCGGTGAGAAGACGATGGTGCCGAGCCGCTGCCAGCGCACCGGGCCCGTGGCCGCGGCCACCTGCTCCCCGTCCTGGACGACGAGTTCCAGTTCCTCGAGGACCTCGAGGAACTCGGCCATGTCCACCTGTTCGCCGTATTCCTCCGTGTACCACCGCGCCGCGGCGTTCGGCGGTGTGCCGGCTTCCAGGCGGCGCAGCAGAGCGGCGCCGTCGGGCGGGAAGAGGCCGTAGGAGTCGATGTCGGGCCGGCCGACGGTGACTTCCTCGCCCTCCTCGAGATAGGTGAGCGGATGCAGCCGCACAGGTCGGTCGAAATCCCGGGACGGCGTTGTCGTCACTGCCTCACCTCACTGGTCGGCGGCCGGTGTGCGGTGCGCGCCGGGCGTCAGGGCCCGGCGCGCACCCGCCTGGGATCAGGCGTTGGTGCCGCAGCAGTACGCGGACGCGGCGGCGGACGTCAGACGGACGGTCCCGGCCTTGCGCACGGCGATCTTCTTCATGGGGATCTCCTTCTCTGCGAAGTGGTGCACAGCGCCGCCGGGGATCCGGACGGCGTACCCGATGACTCGGGTGCTTGTGGGAGAAAGTGAAAAGGAATGCCCGGACAACGCGGGGCGGTTCCGTCCCAGAAATTCGCTCAGGCGCTGAATTGATGACCGCGATAAAGGACCGCGAACACGTCTGCGCACGTTCTGAAAGATCTTTTCTGAAGAGCATTTTCACAGCATCAGGATTCGGCCCCCCGATTCGTATCCCGATTCGACGCCCGACAGATTTACATCCCCTGGCCAGGCATGTCAACGGCCCGCGCACGCTGATGCGACCCCGTTCGGAGGGCCTTCGCACCAGTGCCGCCAAGGGGAATTGAACGTTCAGTCATGGCCGCCGGGAGCAGTGGACAACGGCGGTTGGTCGGGCCATAGTCGGCGCATCGAACGTGGTTTCGGTCCAGTCCCGCGCGAATCCCTGTCTCACGTGGTTCCGCGGATCACGCATTAGACCGTGCGCACGGAATGGGGAAGCCGGGCGCGGAATGGGGGAACGATGAAATACGAGCTGGCCCGACGGCTGGTGCCGGACGGGATGTGGAGCGTGGTCGAGCCGCTGCTGCCGGGTTTCACCGGGCGACGGCAGGGCGGCGGTACGGCACCGCTGGACGAACGGCGGACCTTCACCGCGGTGGTCTACGTGCTCACGTCCGGGAGCTCCTGGCGGCAGTTACCGCCCTGGTTCGCGGTTTCCTCGGCGACGGCACACCGCCGGTTCATCACCTGGACACAATCGTCGCTCTGGGACCGTCTGGAAGAGGCCGCCGCGGCGCACCCCGACGAGCTGTGGATCAACGATGTCGTGGCGACGGCCCGCAGACGGGCCGCTTCCCGAGCCGATCTGGGAAAGTCCTGATGTCCACCACGTGAGATGAGCCCGATGTCGGTAATGCCCGATTGTGGCCTGTCGGCGGTGCGCCTGGTTCGCCCGCGCCCCTTGCTCGCCCCGGGCGCCCCGGGAGCGCCGGTGCCGTCACCGCCCGTGACCGGTGCGAGGCATTCCGGGGCGTCCGCGGCGAACGTGGCGCGGTGCGCCTACCGCCTGGCCGTCGGTGCCGGCCCCTCCGCGCCGCGGCGCCGTCGGGGTTAGCCCGCGGGAATGATTCGCCGGCGCCGCAGGGTGAACCGGGCATGGCGGCTCCTGTGCCGTCGGCGGCCGTCCGCGCGCGGCCGTTAGCGTCGGTTCCTGTGCCGCTGAGCTATGCATTCGTGAACCTGAAACCCGGGGTGGGCAAGACGACGAGCGCCGTCTGGCTGGCCCACGCGCTGCACGCATCGGGCTGGTCACCGTTGCTCGTGGACAGCGACCCCGCTTCCTCGGCGCTGCGCTGGAGCGAACTGGCGGGCGGCTTCCCGTTCCCCGTGCTCGCCCTTCCGGTGGGCGACGTGCACCGGCGCGTGAACGACTTCCTCGACAACCGGCAGGCGGTGGTGTTCGACGCCCCGCAGCTGGAGGACCACGCCCACATCGCGCGGGGTGTCATGAGGTACGCCGACGAGTGGATCGTGCCCGTGACCCCGGCTCCGATCGAGCTGGACCGCATGGCGC
The DNA here is from genome assembly GCF_040645475.1 of Streptomyces sp. NPDC046759. Classification (NCBI taxonomy): domain Bacteria; kingdom Bacillati; phylum Actinomycetota; class Actinomycetes; order Kitasatosporales; family Streptomycetaceae; genus Streptomyces; species Streptomyces sp. NPDC046759. Next base: position 118,058 of record NZ_JBEYYJ010000028.1, read on the forward strand.
CCATCGACCGCGAGATGGGCGACCTGCAGTCCCTGCGCTCCCACCCGGCCCGGGCCGCCGTCCTGCTGAACCGCACCAATCGCCCCGACGCCACGCGCACCGGTCCCGATGCCGATGCGCGCGAGGCCCTGGCCGAGCGGGGTTTCGACGTGCTGTCCACACACATCCCGCGCCTGGACCTGTACTCGCAGTCCTTCGGCAGCCCCGTCGAGGTGAAGGGCACCGCGTACATGGACCTCGCCGAGGAGCTCATCAAGCGTCAGGACACGGTATGAACCAACGCAAGGACGCCTATCGGGCCGCGCTGCGGCGTCAGCCGGACACGGCGGCCCCCGCGTCCCCTCCCAGGAGGGTCACCGCACTGGACACCCGCTACGTCAAGGTGACCGTCGAGCTGGACCCCGCCCTCCCGCATGACCTCACCGGCTGGGCCGGACTACCGCTGTCCGCGCTCGTGCGTGTGAGCGAGGCGGTCCTACGACCGCTGAGGCAGGACCGGTGAGCCGGCCTGCCCCGGGTCGTCCTCGTCTCCTCCGTCACCTCACCGGCGTGCCGGCCGGCGTCGGCCGGGCCGGGCGCCGGGCGGTACGCGACGTGCCGCGGCCTGCTCACGGCAGGCACGTACGGTCCGTCCTCATGCCGGCTCACCGCCCTCGTGCTCGGCGGTCGCGGTCAGGGCCCGACGGTGTGATCTGAGAGGGACACCCCTCTCCAGGCCGGTCCCGCCGACGAGAAGCTGCGGGGTCCCAGCGCTAGGCCTCCGGAGCGGCAACCGGCTCCGTCTCCGGTTCCTCGGCGACGGCTGGGGTGTCACTCAGGCCGAGGCGGAGGTGTTCGACGTGATGGAGGGCCTGGTCGAGTAGTTCGGCGACGTGGTTGTCGTAGAGCGAATACACCACCGACCGGCCCTTGCGCGTCCCTACGACGAGGTCGAGGTTGCGCAGCAGGCGAAGTTGATGGGAGCAGGCGGACTGTTCCATGCCGACCTCCGCCGCCAGTTCGGTCGCCGGCAGGGGACCTTCGCGAAGCCGCGCCAGAATCAGCAGCCTCGAGGGAGTGGCCAGGGCCTGGAGAGTCGTGGCGACCTTGGCGGCATTGGCGGCGTCCAGGCGCGCACGGGGGACGTCTCCGGCTGGCTGTGCGGCTCCATGACCCATGCGCCCATGCTACGGCACCACGCATGAACACATGAATGTCTCTTCATTTGTTCCTGTTACGGTGGGGGAGTCGACCCTCGTGCCCCCACCTGTGAAGGACCCCGCCACCCATGTCTTCCACGCTCACCCGCCCGGCCGAGACCGGCGCCGCCCGCGGGACGGTGGCGCCCAGGCGCACGCGGATCCTCGCGCTGCCCGAGGCCCGGTGGGCGGTGGGGGCGCTGGTGTTGTTCCTGGTGGCGCTGCCGCTGTATCTGACCGGGGCGCCTGCGTGGTCGTGGGGGCCGTTGTTCGCTGCCGTCTACGTCACGGGAGGCTGGGAACCCGGCTGGGCCGGCCTGCAGGCGCTGAAGGACAAGACCCTGGACGTCGATCTGCTCATGGTCGTCGCCGCGCTCGGAGCCGCGGCGATCGGGCAGGTGCTGGACGGGGCCCTGCTGATCGTCATCTTCGCCACCTCCGGCGCGCTGGAGGCGATCGCCACCGCCCGAACCGCGGACTCGGTGCGCGGTCTGCTCGACCTCGCCCCGGTGACCGCCTCGCGTCTGCTGGACGACGGGAGCGAGGAGACCGTGCCCACGGAGGAGCTGCGCGTGGGTGACACGGTCCTGGTGCGCCCCGGTGAGCGGATCGGTGCCGACGGACGGGTGCTGGAGGGGGCCGGCGAGGTTGACCAGGCCACCATCACGGGTGAACCGCTGCCCGTGACCAAGGAGGCAGGGGACGAGGTGTTCGCCGGCACCCTGAACGGGACCGGCGCGCTGCGGGTGAAGGTCGAGCGGGACCCGTCCGACTCGGTGATCGCACGGATCGTGGCCATGGTCGAGGAAGCCTCCGAGACCAAGGCGCCGACCCAGTTGTTCATCGAGAAGGTCGAGCAGCGCTACTCGCTCGGCATGGTCGCGGCCACGGTGGCGCTCTTCGCGCTGCCGCTGCTGCTCGGCGCCGATCTGCGTTCCACGCTGCTCCGCGCGATGACGTTCATGATCGTCGCCTCTCCGTGTGCCGTGGTCCTCGCCACCATGCCGCCGCTGCTGTCGGCGATCGCCAACGCCGGACGTCACGGTGTGCTGGTGAAGTCGGCCGTGGTCATGGAGCGGCTCGGCCAGGTGGACGCGGTGGCGCTGGACAAGACGGGCACCCTGACCGAGGGCACCCCCCGGGTCACCGACATCCGCCCGCTCGCCGGGTCCCGCCTGAGCGAGCCGGAGCTTGTGCGGCTGGCGGCGGCGGCCGAGCGCCCCAGCGAGCACCCGCTCGCCCGCGCGATCGTGGACGCCGCCCGGGTCCGCACTCTGGACATTCCGCTGGTCGACGACTTCGCTTCGACGCCGGGCGCCGGCGTGAGCGCGAAGGTGGACGGCCGCACCGTCGCGGTCGGCAGCCCTGCCCGCACCCTGGACGACAGCACCGGCCACCCGGCCGTCGCCTTGGCCACCGGCCTGGAGCAGGAAGGCCGTACGGCCGTGCTGGTCACCCTCGACGGCACCCCGGTGGGCGTCCTGGGCATCGCCGACCGGCTGCGCGAAGAGGCCGCCGCGACCGTTGCCGCCCTGGGCGAGCTGACCGGCACCGCGCCAGTGCTGGTGACCGGCGACAACCCCCGCGCCGCGGCCCGGCTCGCCGCCGAGGCCGGCATCACCGACGTCCGGGCCGGTCTCCTCCCGCAGGACAAGGTCACCGTCGTGCGGGAGTTGCAGCGGGCGGGCCGCAAGGTGCTCGTGGTCGGCGACGGCGTCAACGACGCTCCCGCGCTGGCTGCCGCCCACGTCGGCATCGCCATGGGCCGCGCCGGTTCCGACCTGGCCCTGGAGACCGCCGACGCGGTCGTGGTGCGCGACGAGTTGGCCACCGTGCCCGCCGTCGTACGCCTCTCCCGGCGGGCGCGTCGTCTGGTCGTGCAGAACCTGGTCGTGGCGGCCACGTTCATCACCGGCCTGGTGGCCTGGGACCTGGTCGGCACCCTGCCCCTGCCGCTCGGTGTCGCAGGGCACGAAGGCTCCACCGTCATCGTCGGCCTCAACGGCCTGCGCCTGCTGGCCGACGCGGCATGGAGTCAGACACGCCGGAAGAGGGAGGGGGGCGATCAGGCCGGCTCGGGCAGGGACTCCTCGGCCGGGTAGGCGCCACCGGCGCTGATGTGGACGCCGTGCTGTGTGGCGGACATGCCGGCGAGGGTGATGACGCGTGCCCCGTCACCGGCAAGGGGGGCAAGAGGCAAGGGCACGGGCACGGGCATGTGCACGGAACGATCGCCCTGATCCTGGGCACGCCGCGAGGCCGACGCACCGGTTGTCAGGCGCTTCGGGCCTCCCGGCGCACTCGCCGCCACCGCCCGGGGTACTCGCCGCCACCGCCTGGCGTACTCGCCGCCACCGCCCGGCGTACTCGCCGCCACCGCCCGGGGCCGCGGCCGGCCTCCGGGGTGGCACAGGGGTAAGGCCGTCGACGGCACCGCCGATCCGGGAGGACACGTCCGCTCGGTCAAAGCTTGGCAATGGCCGGTGTGGCCGTTGAACGCCCCGCCGTCCCGGTACGTACGGCAGGTGGATCCGCCGGGCGGGACGATCGGCCGTCGCTCCGTCCCGCTTGGAGGGTCCGCACCGACGTGACCATCGTGTGCCCCGCGCGACCGCGGTTCCTCCCGGCGGCGGGGAGCACAGTGAGGAGCAGCTCAGTGCCCCGCAAGGACGCGAGACAGTCGTCGCGCACGCTCCGGCGAGAACACGCCCGACGCTGGAAACGGTCCAAGCTGTCGCTCGCGTTGATCGGCGGGCCGCTGATTCTGGCCGTCGTCGCGGGATCGGTGTTCGCGGCGCAAAGCCGTGACCGGCGTGACCCGCAGGGCGGCCGGCAGGCCACCGCACAGGCGAAGCAGGACGGCAAGCCGGATCCGAACTGCACGCTGCTGGTCCCCGATCACCCCCTCACCGCCGGCGGCCTGGCCACGCCGTACCGACTCGTCGCGACGGATCCGGCGCAGGGGCCGTGCCATGAGGCCAACCCCGACCAGTCGGCGTTCGTGGAAGCTGCGATCCTCACGCCCAACGGCAAACTGACCGTCTACAACCCGTTGGTGATCGACAAAGGAACGAGGCCGGCCGCGCGCACGGTCCGGCCCTCGGTGCCGAGAGGCTCGACGGTCGGCATCTGGTTCGGTTTCAACAATGCCACCCTCACTCTGCGCAAGAGCGGTCGCTCCAACGGCCTCACCCAGGGCAGGTGTGTCAACGGCCTGCGGGGATCCGTCTTCGGCCAGTTCGCGTACTGCAACGCGCCGGCGTTCTTCCGGGCCGCCGGCGCCCAGATCGCCAAGGGGCACCTCAGGATTCCGGCGCTCGGGACCGCCAGGGACGGACTGCCCTGTCCGACCACGAGGGACTTCTCCGTCGTGGACCAGGACGGAAGCGACAACGTGGTGACCCACTACCTCGCCGACGCCCACGGCCACATCGCCCAGAACAACGCCTCGAGCAGAGCGGCCATGAAGAAGGCCGCGCGACTGGCCAACCGTGGCGACCGCCACCACCGTCACAACGGCAAGGCCCGGTCGAGGAACACCAGCGCCCCGACGGATCTGGCCAACGGCAGCGACAACCTGCTGCTGACCCAGTTCATGGACCCGGCTCTCGGCTGCAAGCCGTTCACCGCACCTGACCAGTCCAGCGACGGTCGCGCCACGTCCGCCCTCGCTCTGGACGAACTCTCCGCCGCTGCCCGTCAGAAGGCCCCGGTCGCGCTCGTCCCGCGCAACGACCCGATGACACTGGTCGACGGCCATGACAGCGCCGCGAAGACCAATGCGTACCGCGCGGGTGTCGACATGCCCATGCTCGGCGCAGGCGCCGGCGGTGACGGAGCAGCCTTCTGCACCACCCTCTTCCGCGACCCGGCGGGCGTGCGGCGTGTCTTCAAGGACAAGGCGCTTCTCGAGAAGGCGCCCACGCCGGACCCGGGCGTGGCACCCAACCTCTTCGCCTTCCTCGCCGGGCGAGCCAACCAGACGTTCACCAACCTGGGCTGCGATCAGCTCCTCGGCGCCGCCGACCCCGTCAGCCTCACGATGGACGGCAAGGGCCTGGTGACCGACGCGGTGCTGACTCCGCTCGTGCAGAGGTCCACCTCGGCCACCCCCACGCCCAGTACCCCGACGCCCAGCACGCCCCCGTCCGGCATGCCCACGCCCAGCACGCCCCCGTCCGGTACGCCCACGCCCAGCACGCCCCCGTCCGCGTCGATGACCGCCCCGCCATCCGGCACGAGCGACAGCCCCACCACCCCGGTCACCTCGCCCACCAGCGCCTACTAGGCCTTCCGCTGAGCTGCACAACGGCGGGTCGCCGGCGCGGTGCGCCGAGCGCGTGTGCGGGCGGCGGCGTGCCGGTGCGGTCGTTACGTCCCTGCCGGGGGACGGCGACCGTGAGCGGGTGATGCTCGTTCCGGGATGGATGTGGCGGTTGGGTCCGGTGGGCCGGGGTGTGGCCGCGGGGCTCGCTGCCGGCGTCTTCTTCGGGGCTTTCGTTCTCGTCGAGGCAGGTTCGTGGGCGGGTGCCGCGGTGACCTTCGTGGTGCTGAGCCTGTTCCACGGGATCCGAGTGCCGCGCCGGACGGAAAGGCTCGGGCCCGCGGCCGGGAAGTCGGGCCGGGCCGATCCCGCGGCCGTGTGCGCGCCACCCGGCGGGGCGAGGCCGTCGGCGACCCGCGGCTGGCCCCCTCGGTCGTCGAGTGCGCCCGCGCCCTGCGCCGTGCCGCCGAGGAGGACCGGCTGCACCGCTGGGTGGTCCCGCTCGTCACCGCGCTCGCGGTCGCGCTCGCCGTCCACGACACCGTGCGGGGCTCCACCGGCGAGACCATTGTTTCGTGGCTGACGGTCGTGCTCCTCCTGGCCGACCTGATGTGGTGGCCCCGCGCTCGAGCCCGCCTGCTGGCCCGAGCCGGACGGGCGGAGGCGTCGGCCCGCCGCCTGACGGTCGCGGGCCACGCATCCCGTGACTCCTGAGGACAGCCGGCAGGGCGTGCGCCCGGGTGGCCCAGGCAGGTGAGTGCCCTGCTCGAGGACACCTCCCCCCGCTCGCGCTCCCATGTCCCGCCCCGGCAGGCGCGCGCACTGACGGCCGGATCGCCATCGTGCCTGGTGGCGGCCGCAGGTGGCGGCCGGTGGCGGGTGCCGTCCCGGATGTGCGGCCGTGTGACGGGCGGCGTTCCGGCGCGCCCGCGCTGTTGCGGAGGGGAGCGACCCGGCGTTGGAATCAAGTGTGAGGCTCTTTGGCGGTGCCGAGTCCGCCGGCCGCCCCGCGCCTGGGACGGCGGCCGGCCGGAAAGGGCTCAAGAACGACGCCCTGGGCATGTTCTCCTCGGTGGCCATGGGCCTTGCCTCCACCGGCCCGGCGTACAGCCTGGCGGCCACACTGGGCATCATCGTCGCCGGGGTCGGGCTGCGGGCGCCGATCATCACGATGCTGGCGTTCATCCCGATGCTGCTGGTCGCGTGCGCCTTCCGGGAGCTCAACGCGAGCAACGCCGACTGCGGGACCACCTTCGCCTGGGCCACCCGGGCCTTCGGACCGAGCACCGGCTGGATGGGCGGCTGGGGCCTCATCGTCGCCAACATCATCGTCATGGCGAACCTCGCCGACATCGCCGCCGCCTACGCCTTCCGGTTGGTGGGCCAGGACGGACTGGCGGAGAACCGGCTGTGGACCACCGTGGCGGGCCTCTTCTGGATCGCCGTGCTGACCGTGATCTGCTACGTCGGCATCGAGTTCTCGGCGGCCGTCCAGCGCTGGCTGCTGTGCCTGGAAGTGGCGATGCTGGTCGTGTTCGCCGTCGCCGCGCTGGTCAGGGTGTACACCCACCCTCCGCCGACGGCGCTCCACGTCTCCGCCTCCTGGTTCAACCCGTTCGAGGTGCCCTCGGCACGGGCCCTGACCGGCGGCATCCTCGCGGGGGTCTTCATCTACTGGGGCTGGGACACCGCCTTCTCGGTCAACGAGGAGACCGTCAACAGCACGCGCGTTCCCGGGCGCTCCGCGCTCGTGAGCACCGTGCTGCTCCTGGTCATGTACGGGCTGGTGTCCACCTCGGCGCAGGCGTTCGCGGGCGTCGGCGCCTCGGGCATCGGGCTCGGCAACACGCGCAACTCGAGCGATGTGCTGTCCGGGCTGGGCAAGGCCGTGTTCGGCGGCAGCGACACGGGACTGGTCCTGTCGAGACTGCTGATCCTGATGGTGCTGACCTCCGCGCTGGCCTCCGCCGAAACCACCATCCTGCCCATGGCCAGGACCGTCTTCTCCATGGCGGTCCACAAGGCGGTCCCCTCCCGGTTCGCCCGGGTCCACCGCAGGTTTCTCACCCCGACCTGGGGGACCGTCGGCATGGGGGCGGCCTCGGTCGCCGTGTTCCTCCTGCTGGCGTCGTTCAGCCGGAACATGCTGGCCGACTCGATCGACTCGGTCGGTCTCGCCATCGCGTTCCAGTACGGTCTGACCGGCTTCGCCTGCGTCTGGTACCACCGCAGCGTCCTCACCCGCAACGTCAGGGACCTGGTCTTCAAGGGCGTACTGCCCGGGCTGGGCGGGCTGATGATGATGGCGCTGTTCCTCTATGCCGCCTTCGTCGTCTACGACGACCCCCGGTACGGCACGACCGCCGTCGACCTGCCGCTGATCGGCAGGACGGGTGGGGTCGCCGTCCTGGGCCTGGGCGCCCTGCTGATCGGTCTCCTGCTGATGCCGGTGGTCACCCGTGGCCACGCCGTGGCCCTCAAGCTCCAGCGGGGCCTGCTCCCGCGCCACCTGCCACGGCACGCAGCCGTCGACGCGGCGAGCCGCTACCTGCCCGCCGACAGCGGGTCCGGGGTCGGCGGCGACTGGTACGACGTCATTCCCCTGTCCGGAACCCGGGTCGGCCTGGTCGTCGGGGACGTGCTCGGTCACGGCCTGCGTGCCGCGGCCACCATGGGCCGCCTGCGTACCGGGGTGCGGGTGCTGGCCCGGCTGGACCTGAGCCCCGACGAGCTCCTGTCCCGCCTGGCCGACCTGGTCGAGCAGACCGCGCTCGAGGGCGGGGCCGACCGGGTCCACAGTCACCCGAGGCGGCACGCCGACGCGGCCCTGGGGGTGAGCTGTCTGTACGCGGTGTACGACCCCGTCTCGGGGGCCTGCAGCCTCGCGCGGGCCGGAGAACCCGGGCTGGCGGTCGTCCAGCCGGACACCGGCGCCGTCGACTGTCCAGCACTGCCCGCCGGACCGCCGCTGGGGATGGAAGGCCTGCCCTACCAGAGCATGGAACTGGAGCTCGCGCAGGGCAGTCTGGTCGCCCTCTTCACCGACGGCCTCCTGCAGGCGGCCGACGACCGTGACGCCGGGCTCGCACAGCTCTCCCGCGTCCTCGCCGACGGCCGGACGTCCTTGGAGACGCTGTGCGACAGAGCGGTGAACTCCCTGCTGCCCGGGCCGGTGGACGTCGACGCGACGTTGCTCGTGGTCCGTACCCGCCTGCTCGACCGGAACCAGTTCGCCGAGTGGGCCGTGCTCCCGGACCCGGCGGCGGTGGCCAACATCCGCACCGCCGTCAGCAAGCAGCTCGTCGGCTGGGGGCTGGACGACCTGGTGTTCACCAGCGAGCTCATCGTCAGCGAACTGGTCACCAACGCCATCCGCTACGTCGGCGGTCCGATCCAGGTACGCCTGATCCGCGACCGGGCTCTGATCTGCGAGGTCTCCGACACCGGCCACACCTCGCCCAATCTGCGGTACGCGGCGAGCGACGACGAGGGGGGCCGGGGCCTGTTCATCATCGCCCAGATGACCCACCACTGGGGCACGCGCTACACCGCCACGGGCAAGACGATCTGGACGGAGCAGGACCTGCCGTGACCGGCCGGCCGCCCGTTCTCAGGCCCGCTGCACGAAACCGTGGTCGGTCAGCCACCCTTCCAGCGTCGTGCGCTCGGCCACGAGGCGGGCGCGCACGGCGTCGGATGCGCCGGGCACGAAGGCCGCGAGGGTGCGGTTGGCCATCCACATGCGGATCTGGGTGACCGCGACCTGGTCGAGCCGTCCGTCGGCCCGCCACCGTACGGCCGCTTCGTCGTACAGGGACATGCCGCGGTCGAAGAACTCGTCGATGAGGGCACGCGCCCGCACCTCATGATCCCGCGGTGTGACTTCTCTGCGCGGCCTCGTCACGGCGCGCCCCTGCCCGGGGCAGTACAGCGGAACGACTCCGTCGAAAGCTTGCTCGGCCATGGCTTCCTCACCAGGGGTCCGGGCCGACTGTGACCGCGTCGCTCACCGTCCGGTGCACCTCGAGGTCGTGGGTCGGCCTCGTGACGCCCAGCAGTCTGTGCACGCGTCCCTTCGGCACCACCACGCGCACCGTGCCCCCGCGCCGGAGGGCGGTGTGATGGGCGCCGATGAGTGCGCTCAGCCCGTGCGCGTCGCAGAAGGTGACGTCGCCGAGATCGATGATCAGGCGGGGCCGTGCACCGTGGTCCGCCACCAGGTCTCCCAGGTCCGCGCGCAGTCCCGGCACGGTGGAGATGTCGATCTCGCCGGCCAGCGTGGCGACCGTCCAGCCGTCGAGGCGGCCCACGGACACCCTCAGCTTGCTCACTCCGTCCCCCCATCGGTCTTCGCTGCCCATGGCGCACCTCCACTGACGCCGTTACCGGCAGCGTCATACGCCCGGCAGCGCGTCGATAGGGGCGGCCGGTCCTCGGCGGGGGTGCGCTTCGGCCCTGGCGCAAGGGCCGGTCGGCCCATGCCACTTTGTGACAAGAGGGCCGTATCGCCGCGCACGTCACGGAGGCGTGGGGCGCGGCCTTCGCCCTCATGGCCGTCTCGACGTGGCCGGCCGTCCGCTTCCCGTCCCAGGACGACCGGTTCAACCGGGTCGTCCCCATCGCCCTGTTGGCGTGGTCCGTGAAGTTCACCGAGAGCTGTCCGGAGTCGTACAAGGCGCAGGTGACGCAGCGGGATCAACGGATCCGGGCAACCCTCTTCCGGTGGAGGTTCGTGGAGCCGGTGCGCCGGGTGCACCAGGCCCGTACGCGAGGCGCTGACCGTGGCCGGGACACGGTACGGCAGGCCCGCGCCGACTTCCGGCGGACGCCCTTCGGCGCGGCCCGGCCGCCGGCCGCGATGGACCGGCGGGAACTCCGGAGCTCTTCGACACGTAGTCTTGGTAGAAGTACGACCGCTCTCACGAAGGACTAGGACACTGGGCAAGCGACAGCCCGAAGGCCCGCCGCCCGCACCCGCGGTGCAGCGCATCCGACTGCGCTACACCAAGCGCGGCCGCCTGAGGTTCACCAGCCACCGAGACTTCCAGCGCGCCTTCGAGCGTGCGCTGCGCCGTGCCGAGGTGCCCATGGCGTACTCGGCCGGATTCACGCCGCACCCGAAGGTGTCGTACGCCAATGCCGCACCCACCGGCACGGGCAGTGAGGCGGAGTACCTGGAGATCGCGCTCACCGCACCGCGCGACCCGGAGACCCTGCGCGTCCTCCTCGACGAGTCGATGCCCGCCGGGCTGGACATCGTCGAGGCGGTCGAGGCGCGGATCACGGGCCTCGCCGACCGGCTGACGGCCTCCGTATGGGAGTTGCGGCTGGACGGCGTCGACCCGGCCGACGCCCGGCGCGCGGCCGACGCGTTCGACCGGGCGGCCACCGTCGAGGTGCAGCGGATGACCAAGAACGGCGTCCGTACCTTCGACGCCCGCCCGGCCGTGGTGAGCCTGGAAACGCACGGTGCACCGGCTGATAGGCCTAACGACCAGCCCTGTGCGATACTGCGGCTGGTTGTTCGGCACGTGACGCCTGCCGTACGACCCGACGACGTCCTGTCCGGTCTCCGCGCCGTGGCCGACCTGGCGCCGCCGGTCCCCGCAGCGGTGACCAGGCTGGCGCAGGGGCTGCTCGATGAAGAGACCGGCACGGTGACCGACCCGCTCGCGCCCGACCGCGAGGCAGCCGGGGCCCTGACGGCCGCACCGGCCGCCGCCGCGACGGCGCCGACGCCGGAAGGTTCCGCGTAAGGACGGACGTCGAAGCGCCGCCCTCGTACTCGGGAGCCACCTGGGTCGGGCAGCGCACCGACCAGAAGACTTTCGCCAGGCCGTACCGACAAGGCGTACGGAACCGGCGAGACAGGACACAGAGTGCTCCCGTGCGGCGCCCGCGCCCCGGACGGCGGCCATCGCGCACTGCGCGGGCTGCGGACGTCAACGGCGTACGGTCGATCGAGACCGACGCCGGACCAGGGGCGCGGCGCCCGGGAGCCTGACGGGAGAAACGCCCGCATGCTCGAGCCGACCGAACCCAATGAGGGTTCCGAACTGAACACTCCCAGCGACACCCTGCCGCCGCGCAGGCGTCGCCGTGCCGCCTCGCGCCCGGCGGGCCCGCCGGCCACCGCCGAGGCTCCCGCCGAGGTGACCGTGCCGGCCATACCGGCCGCGGAGCCCGAGGAGGTGCTTGCGGCCGCAGAGCCCGAAGGGGCCGCTGAGGCTGCCGAGGCCGAAGAGGCCGTGGAGGCGCTGGAGGCCTCCGGGTCCGGAGCGGCCGTCACCGCTCCCGCCGCCGAGGAAACCCCTCCGGCCGGTCGTCCACGCCGCCGGGCCACGCGCCGCGCGTCCGCGCCCGCCGGTGCCCCGGCCACCGTCGAGGCCACCGAGACCGTCGTACCGGCCACGGCCGCCGTCGCCGGGACCGAGAAGCCCGCTGCCGTCGCCGAGGGCGGCGCCGTCGTCGCCGGTGAGGAGGCCGCGCCGCGCCGCGCCCGCCGCCGTGCCACGCGCAGCGTCTCCGCGCCGACCGCTGCCGCTTCCGGTGCCACTGAGGCACCCGTGACACAGGAGCCTGCCGAGGTCGCCCCCGCCGCAGAGGCCGCCGCCCCTGAGGAGGCCGCGCCCGCCGCCCGTCCGCGCCGACGGACCGCCCGCCGCGCGGCCGCGCCCGCCGGTGCGCCGGCCGCCGCCGAGGCCACCGTGACCGTGGCCCCGCCCGCCGCCGAGGCCGAGCAGGCCACGGAGACCGCCGCGGAGGCCCCCGCCGCCGCGGAAGAAGCCGCCCCTGCTGCCCGTCCGCGCCGCCGCGCGACCCGGCGCGCCTCCGCGCCCGCCGGTGCGCCGACGGCCGACGAGCCCGCCGCCGTGGAGGCGCCGGTCACCGCCGAGCCCGCTGCCGAAGAGGCCCCGGCCGTCGCTGCCGGAGCTTTTGCCGCCGAGGCCGCCGTCTCCGCGGAGCCCGCCGCCGAGGAGGCCGCCCCGCGTCGCACCCGCCGCCGGGCCACCCGGCGCGCCTCCGCGCCCGCCGGTGCGCCGACGGCCGACGAGGAAGCCCCGGTCGCCGCCGAAGCCGCCGCCGCGCCCGCCGCCGAAGCCGAGAAGCCCGCCGCCGAGGCCACCCCTGCCGAGCCCGCCCCCGCAGCCCAGGCTCCGCAGGCTCCCGCCGAGGAGCCCGCCCCGCGCCGCGCCCGCCGCCGGGTCGTGCGCCCGGTGTTCGGATTCTCCGAGCCCGGCAAGCCCGCGCCGGCCGCCGAGAGCGAGACGCCCGAGGCCGAGACCCCGCGCCGGCGCGCCCGCCCGTCCGTCGCCGTCTTCCAGGCGCCGGTGTTCACCGAGCCGAAGTTCCAGACCCCGCAGCGCGCCGCCGCGGAGGCCGCCGCCGAGGCCGCCGGGACGGAGGAACCGGAGGAGACCGAGGAGTACGCGGAGGAGCGCGCCGAGACCGGCTCGCGTCGCCGCCGTCGCCGCCGGGGCGCCGCCGAGGAGACCCCGGCCGCCGAGGCCGTCACCGGGCCGGACGAGGAGGCCGAGGAGGCCCCCGAGTCCGCCGAGGACCTCGCCGAGGGCGAGGACGCCGACGAGACCGAGGAGGCGGAGGGCGCCGAGGGCTTCGAGGAGTCCGGCTCGCGCCGCCGTCGCCGTCGCGGCGGCCGGCGTCGCCGTCGCGGTGAGGCCGCCGAGGGCGAGGGCGCGGACGGCGACGTCGACGAACTGGCCGCCGAGCAGGCCGCGCAGGACGCCGAGGACACCGCCGAGCAGGAGGAAGAGGACGCCGACGAGGTCCATGACGAGGGCGGTGCCTCCAGCTCCGGCAGCCGTCGCCGCCGTCGCCGTCGTCGCCGCGCCGGTGACACCTCCGCCGACACCGAGGCCGGCGAGGGCGACCCGGAGCGCACGGTCGTCAAGGTCCGTGAGCCCCGCAAGCCCTCCGAGCCGTCCGACGAGGTGCAGTCCATCAGGGGCTCGACCCGTCTGGAGGCCAAGAAGCAGCGCCGCCGCGAGGGCCGTGAGCAGGGCCGCCGGCGCGTCCCGATCATCACCGAGGCCGAGTTCCTCGCCCGCCGCGAGGCCGTCGAGCGCGTGATGGTCGTACGCCAGCACGGCGACCGCACCCAGATCGGCGTCCTGGAGGACGGCGTGCTCGTCGAGCACTACGTCAACAAGGAGCAGTCGACCTCGTACGTCGGCAACGTCTATCTGGGCAAGGTCCAGAACGTGCTGCCGTCGATGGAGGCCGCCTTCATCGACATCGGCAAGGGCCGCAACGCCGTGCTCTACGCCGGTGAGGTCAACTTCGAGGCGCTGGGCATGGCCAACGGCCCGCGCCGTATCGAGTCCGCCCTGAAGTCCGGCCAGTCCGTGCTCGTCCAGGTGACCAAGGACCCGATCGGCCACAAGGGCGCCCGTCTGACCAGTCAGGTCTCCCTCCCGGGCCGTTACCTCGTGTACGTCCCCGAGGGCTCGATGACCGGCATCAGCCGCAAGCTGCCCGACACCGAGCGCGCGCGTCTGAAGACCATCCTCAAGAAGATCGTCCCCGAGGACGCGGGCGTCATCGTGCGCACCGCCGCCGAGGGCGCGAGCGAGGACGAGCTGCGCCGGGACGTGGAGCGGCTGCAGGCGCAGTGGGAGGAGATCCAGAAGAAGTCGAAGAACGGCAACGCCCCGACGCTGCTGTACGGGGAGCCGGACATGACCGTCCGGGTCGTGCGCGACATCTTCAACGAGGACTTCTCCAAGGTCATCGTCAGCGGTGCCGACGCCTGGGAGACGGTCCACGGGTACGTCTCCCACGTGGCCCCGGACCTCGCCGGCCGGCTGCAGAAGTGGACCTCCGAGGTCGACGTCTTCGCCACGTACCGGATCGACGAGCAGCTCGCCAAGGCGCTGGACCGCAAGGTCTGGCTGCCCAGCGGCGGTTCGCTGGTGATCGACAAGACCGAGGCGATGATCGTCATCGACGTCAACACCGGCAAGTTCACCGGCCAGGGCGGCAACCTGGAGGAGACGGTCACCAGGAACAACCTGGAGGCGGCCGAGGAGATCGTGCGCCAGCTGCGGCTGCGCGACCTCGGTGGCATCGTCGTCATCGACTTCATCGACATGGTCCTGGAGTCCAACCGCGACCTGGTCCTGCGCCGTCTGCTGGAGTGCCTGGGCCGGGACCGGACGAAGCACCAGGTGGCCGAGGTGACCTCACTGGGCCTGGTGCAGATGACCCGCAAGCGGGTCGGTCAGGGTCTGCTGGAGTCCTTCTCCGAGACCTGCGTCCACTGCAACGGCCGCGGTGTCATCGTGCACATGGAGCAGCCGGTGACCGTCGGCGGCGGTGGTGGCGGCAAGCGCAAGAAGCGCGGCCGGGGCGGTGACGTGCACGAGCACGAGCACGTGCACGAGACCGCTGCCGTGGCCGTGGAGACGGGCGAGGCCGTCGAGCCGGAGGTGGAGACCGCCGTCGAGGTGGCCGCCGAGGCCGCCGAGCCGGTGGCCCTGCCCGCCCCCGAATTCGCGCCGGACGAGGAGCTGTACAGCAGCGTCGCCGAGGCGGAGGCGGCGGCCACCCGTGGCCGTACGCGCCGTCGCGCGAGCCGCCGGGCCTCGGCTCCGGCCGGCGCGCCGAAGGCGGCGTCCCCGAAGGCGAAGGCCGCAGGGACGGAGGCCGTCGAGGTGAAGGCCGCAGCGGCGCCGACCGCGCAGGATGTCACCGCCGAGGAGGCGGCGGCCCGTCCGGTGCGTCCGGTGCGTCCGGAGCCGGCCGTCGAGCCGCTGGCCGAGCCCGCGGCCGTGGAGGACCAGGTGGTCCCGGCCCCGCAGGCCGAGGCCGCCGAGGAGGCCGCTCCCAAGGGCCGTACGCGCCGGCGGGCGACCCGGAAGGTGTCGGCTCCCGCCGGTTCCCCGGCGGCGGCCGAGACGGCCGTGGTGACGGTGCCCGAGACCGCGCCCGAGGCCCCGGTCGCCGAGGCCGAGCCCGCCGAGGCAGCGGCTCCGGTCGCCCCGGTCGAGGAGGCGCCCGCCGAGAGCGCCGCCCCGGCCCGTCCGCGCCGCCGTGCCGTGCGCAAGGCCACCGCGCCGACGGCGTCCGAGGAGGCGGCCGTCGTGGTCGTCCCGGCGGCCGCCGCGGAGGAGACCCCGTCCGGCGACGTCACGGCCGAGGAAGTCGCCGAGGCGGCGGTTCCCGCCAAGAAGGCGGCCCGCAAGACCGCCAAGAAGGCCACGGCGAAGAAGGCCGCCGCCAAGAAGACGGCGGCGAAGAAGACCGCGGCCAAGAAGATGGCCGCGAAGAAGACGACGGCCAAGAAGGCCGCCAAGACGGCGGCCGCCAAGTCGACGGCGAAGACCACCACGGTCGCCGCCGCCCCGGACGCGGCCGACGAGGGCTGACGCCCGTGGTGTGGGGCCGGTCCGCGTGACCGGCCCCACACCGCCGGGGTCCGGTTTGACCCCCCAGGTCATCGCCCGTAACCTTGACCGTCGGCGTGTCCACTGAACACGTCACATCCCCGTAAACCTCTTCCTCCCGGACGCAAGGCGGGCCGGGAGAGGTCGTCCATGGTGTTTCTGGGCGGCTGGCCTGCGGGGGTGCCGTTTCTTCGAGCGAAAGAGAGATCCGCGTGTACGCCATCGTGCGCAGCGGTGGTCGCCAGCACAAGGTTGCTGTCGGCGACATCGTTGAGGTTGACAAGATTTCCACCGCCAAGGTTGGCGACACGGTCGAGCTCTCGACCCTGCTCGTTGTCGACGGCGACGCTGTGACCAGCGACCCGTGGGTGCTGGCCGGCATCAAGGTCCAGGCCGAGGTCGTGGACCACCACAAGGGCCAGAAGATCGACATTCTGCGCTACAAGAACAAGACCGGCTACCGCCGTCGGCAGGGCCACCGCCAGCAGTACACGGCGATCAAGGTCACGTCGATCCCCACGGCTGCGAAGTAAGGGACTGAGGAGACATGGCACACAAGAAGGGCGCATCGTCCACCCGGAACGGTCGCGACTCCAACGCCCAGCGGCTCGGCGTGAAGCGCTTCGGCGGTCAGGTCGTCAACGCGGGTGAGATCCTGGTCCGCCAGCGCGGCACCCACTTCCACCCCGGCGCCGGTGTCGGCCGTGGCGGCGACGACACGCTGTTCGCGCTGCAGGCCGGTGCGGTGGAGTTCGGTACCCACCGTGGCCGCAAGGTCGTGAACATCGTTCCGGTCGCCTGAATCGTCTGATCGGCTGATTCAGCACCGAACGCTTTCGCGAGGCGGACCTCACTTCCCGGTCGGGAAGGCGGGTCCGCCTTTCGCGTGTTAACCACTGTGTTAACGACTGGACACACCCGTACTTTTCTGGAGGCACTGAACCATGACCACCTTCGTGGACCGCGTCGAGCTGCATGTCGCCGCGGGTAACGGAGGTCACGGCTGTGCCTCCGTACACCGCGAGAAGTTCAAGCCGCTCGGCGGCCCGGACGGCGGCAACGGCGGCCGGGGCGGTGACGTCATCCTCACCGTCGACCAGTCCGTGACGACGCTGCTGGACTACCACCACTCGCCGCACCGCAAGGCCACCAACGGCAAGCCCGGCGAGGGCGGCAACCGCTCCGGCAAGGACGGCCAGGACCTCGTCCTGCCGGTGCCGGACGGCACGGTCGTGCTGGACAAGGCGGGCAACGTGCTCGCCGACCTCGTCGGCCACGGCACCTCGTACATCGCCGCTCAGGGCGGCCGTGGCGGCCTCGGCAACGCGGCGCTGGCCTCCGCCCGCCGCAAGGCGCCCGGCTTCGCGCTGCTCGGCGAGCCCGGCGACCTGCACGACATCGTCCTGGAGCTGAAGACCGTCGCCGACGTGGCGCTGGTCGGCTACCCGAGCGCCGGCAAGTCCTCGCTGATCTCCGTGCTCAGCGCGGCCAAGCCGAAGATCGCCGACTATCCGTTCACGACGCTCGTGCCGAACCTCGGTGTCGTCACCGCCGGTTCGACCGTCTACACCATCGCCGACGTGCCGGGTCTGATCCCGGGCGCCAGCCAGGGCAGGGGCCTGGGCCTGGAGTTCCTGCGGCACGTGGAGCGCTGCAGCGTGCTGGTGCACGTGCTCGACACCGCGACCCTGGAGTCCGACCGTGACCCGGTCTCCGACCTCGACATCATCGAGGCGGAGCTGCGGGAGTACGGCGGCCTCGACAACCGGCCCCGGATCGTCGTCCTGAACAAGGTCGACGTGCCGGACGGCAAGGAACTCGCCGAGATGGTCCGCCCCGACCTGGAGGCCCGCGGCTACCGCGTCTTCGAGGTGTCGGCCGTCGCCCACATCGGGCTGCGCGAGCTGTCCTTCGCGCTTGGTGAGCTGGTCGCCAAGGCGCGTGCCGCGAAGCCGAAGGAGGAGGCGACCCGGATCGTCATCCGGCCCAAGGCCGTGGACGACGCCGGCTTCACCGTCACCCGCGAGGAGGTCGGCGGCGAGCCGATGTTCCGGGTGCGCGGCGAGAAGCCCGAACGCTGGGTCCGCCAGACCGACTTCAACAACGACGAGGCCGTCGGCTATCTCGCCGACCGGCTCAACCGCCTCGGTGTGGAGGAGCAGTTGATGAAGGCGGGTGCCCGGTCCGGTGACGGCGTCGCCATCGGTCCCGAGGAGAACGCGGTCGTCTTCGACTGGGAGCCGACGGTCATGGCCGGCGCGGAGATGCTGGGCCGCCGCGGCGAGGACCACCGCTTCGACGTGGAGAGGCCCGCGGCGCAGCGCCGACGGGACAAGCAGGCCGAGCGGGACGAGACCCTGCAGGAGTACGACGACTTCGACCCGTTCGAGTAGGCCGCGAGCAGGCCGCGAGTAGGCCGCGAGCAGGTTTCGGCCACGCGAGAGGGCGGGCCGGAGGTTTCCCTCCGGCCCGCCCTCTCGCGTTCTGTGCAGGTGTCAGCCGTCAGAGCCGGCGCCGTCGGTCATCTCCTCGGCTACGTAACTGCGAAGCCAGGTCCGGAAGTCCGGGCCCAGGTCTTCACGTTCGCACGCGAGTCTGACAATGGCACGCAGATAGT
>NZ_JBEYYJ010000029.1:0-35681 GCF_040645475.1 Streptomyces sp. NPDC046759
TCCCAGGCGCGGCCGTCCTCCTCCAGCCGCTGACGCAGCAGCTGGTCGTCCAGCCGGTTCCGGGGCCCTCGTCATGCGCGGAAGCTAGATCTCGTACGCCGTCCTCGGTACCGCCAGCTCCACCGGCCCCTCGAACACCTCGCGGGCGTCACGGAGGTTGGCCAGCGGGTCGGTCCACGGGGGGATGTGGGTGAGCACCAGGCGCCGCGCGCCGGCCCTGGCGGCCGTCTCGCCCGCCTCGCGGCCGTTGAGGTGCAGGTCGGGGACGGTCTCCTTGCCGTGCGTGAACGCGGCCTCGCACAGGAACAGGTCGGTGTCCCGGGCCAGCTCGTCCAGCGCGTCGGTGACCCCCGTGTCGCCGGAGTACGTCAGCGACCGCCCGTCGTGCTCGATGCGGATGGCGTACGCCTCCACGGGGTGCCGGACCCGCTCGGTGTGCACCGTGAACGGGCCGATCTCGAACGTGGACGGCTTCACGGTGCGGAAGTCGAAGACCTCGCTCATGGAGGAGGCGGAGGGCGTGTCGGCGTAGGCCGTGGTCAGGCGGTGTTCGGTGCCCTCCGGGCCGTAGACCGGGAGCGGGGCGCAGCGGCCGCCGTCGTGGCGGTAGTAGCGGGCGACGAAGTACGCCAGCATGTCGATGCAGTGGTCGGCGTGCAGATGGCTCAGGAAGATCGCGTCGAGGTCGTAGAGACCGCAGTGACGCTGCAGCTCGCCCAGGGCGCCGTTGCCCATGTCGAGGAGCAGCCGGAAGCCGTCGGCCTCGACGAGGTAGCTCGAGCAGGCCGATTCCGCGGACGGGAACGACCCCGAGCAGCCGACGACGGTGAGCTTCATGAAGCAGAAACCTCCGTTGGCGGAAAGATCAAAAGGGCGGGAAACGGGGGTCGTGCGGTTCGTCGAGCGTAAGGCGCAAAAGCACGGGTCGCTCCTCCGCCAGGGGCCGTTGTGGGCGAACTCACCTGTGCTGTCACCGGTTCGGCTGGACCAGGAGCGCAGAAGGTTCCACAGAGGGCGCGCGATCCTCGGCGCGCGCCGGTAACGTCGTCGTATGGACACGTCCTGGTGGCTGGCACTCGCGGCGGTGGTACTGCTCGCCCTGGTCGCCACGCTCATCGACGGCTGGGGCCGTGGCCGCCGGTACGCCGGGCGGCACCTGAGGCCTCTCGGCCGCGCGGGCGCGCACCCGGCGCAGGCCCGGCCGGCCCCCGGGGACATCTGGTGGGCGGACGTCCCCTACGAGGACCGTACGGACGTCAAGGACCGGCCCTGTCTGGTGCTGGCCGTGCGCGGGAACCGGGCCACGGTCGCCAAGATCACCAGCAAGTACCACGACGAGCGCGCCGGGGTGATCCCGCTGCCGCCCGGTGCGGTCGGCGACGCCCGGGGCCGCCCCAGCTTCCTGGAGACCGACGAGCTGCGCGAGGTGCCTGTCGGCGACTTCCGGCGCCGGGTGGGCGTGGTCGACCCCGTTCTGTGGGACCAGGTGCGGCACCTCGCGGGCTGATCACTTCACCGTCACGGTGACCGTCCACTCCTGGATGCCCTTGCAGGACACCTGACCGGGTGCCGTGGGCTGGGCGCACAGCGGCCGCGAGGACGTCAGCTTCTCGGTGCCGGTGGCCACCGCCTGGTACGCGGCGGTCGCCTGGCCCGGCATGATGACGAAGCCCGCGTTGATGCCCTTCAGCTCGCTGCCGCTCGCCATGACCGGCTTCCAGGGGCGGGACTTGGTGCCGTCCAGGGTGACCCGGACCTCGCCGCCCTTGGTCACGCAGACGGTACGGCCGCTGTCCGCGGCCTTGAGCATCACGACGTCGGCGCAGCCCTTCGCCGGCGGGCCGGGCGAGCGGGTGGAGGCCGACGGAGACACCTTGCCGGCGCCCCTGGCGTCCGTGCCGCTGTGCGAGCCGCACCCGGCGAGGAGCAGCGCTGCCGCCGCGAGGGCGAGGGATGTCGTCGTACGGCGCATGAGGGTTTCGCCTTTCTGCCGTGGCCGCACACGTCGGCCGCCTGGTGCAGATGTGACGTACCGGCGCCGCGAACGGATCCCGTGCGCGAACGGATCCCCGCACACGGAAGGATCCCGCACGCGGACGGCTTCCGCATGCGGGATCGCTCGGTCGGTGGGACGGATCAGCTGGTCGTCAGGGCGGTGTCGTCGACGACGAAGCTGGTCTGCAGCGAGGAGTCCTCCACGCCGTTGAACTTCAGGGTGACCGTCTGGCCCGCCAGCGAGGACAGGTCGAAGGTCTTCTGCGCGTACCCGGAGTTCGCGTTGAGGTTCGAGTACGACGCCAGGGTGGTCGAACCGGCGGTGACCGTCAGCTTGTCGTACGCGGTGCTGCCGGTCTCGGCGGTGTCGATGTGCAGGTAGAAGGTGAGCGTGGCCTTGCAGCCGGCCGGGATCGTCACCGACTGGGACAGCGTGTCGGTGTGGCTGGAGCCGTAGCCGTCGAGCCACGCCTTGTAGGAGCCGCCGTGCGCCGCCTCACCGGTGTCGTTGGTGATCACGCCGCTGGTGGCGGTCCAGCCGGTGTTGCCCGATTCGAAGCCGGGGTTGGCCAGCAGCTGGGAGGAGGTGCAGCCGCCGCCCCCGCCCGAGCCGACGGTCCAGGTGAAGGAGGTCGAGCCAAAGGCGCCGGTGGAGTCGGTCGCGGTGACCGTCACCTGGTAGGTGCCCGCGGTGGACGCCGTGCCGGAGATCAGGCCGCTGGAGCTGTTGATGGACAGGCCGGTCGGCAGGCCGGAGGCGCTGTAGGTGAGGGCCGCGCCCCCGCTGTCGCTGGCGTGGATCTGCAGGCTGACCGCGCTGCCGGTGGTGGTGGACTGGCTGCCCGGGTTGGTGACGGACACGGTGTTGCCGCCGCCACCGCCGCCGGACGTGAAGGCGGCGGTGCCGTTCGGGGTGCCCCAGCCGGTCGGGCCGTCGTAGCCGGTGGTCGCCTTGCAGAAGTACGAGGTCGAGCAGGAGCCGTTGGAGCCGCTGGTCACGTCGTACAGGTTGGCGGTGTGGGAGTACGGGTACTTCGCCGGGTAGTCGCTCGCCCCCGGCGTGCCCGCGAGGGCGTAGACCGAGGCGATGATCGGCGAGGAGGCGCTGGTGCCGCCGTAGACCGCCCAGCCGGAGCCGCCGTAGGTGTCGTAGACCGCCACACCGGTGGCCGGGTCGGCGACGGCGGAGACGTCGGCCTCCATGCGCTTGGAGCAGCCGGAGTCCGTCTGCCAGCTCGGCTTCGGGTCGTACGCCGAGCAGCCGGAGCCGGTGCCCTCGGTGGAGCTGGTGTTCCACACCGACTCGCTCCAGCCGCGGGAGTTGGAGGCGGTGGTGAGCGCGGTGCCGCCGACGGCGGTCACGTACTGGGAGGTCGCCGGGTACTCGGCGCCGTAGCCGGAGTCACCCGCGGAGACGGTGATCGCGACGCCCGGGTGCTTGAAGTACGAGGTGTCCTCGCCGGTCTGCGAGGAGGACTCGGAGCCGCCCCAGCTGTTGGAGACGAACTTGGCGCCGAGGGAGACCGCCTCGTTCTCGGCGATGCCGAGGTCGGTGTCGTTGGCGGAGTTGGCCTCGACCAGGATGATGCTGCAGTTCGGGCAGACCGCGCTGACCATGTCGATGTCGAGCATCTCTTCGCCGGCCCAGCCGGTGTCGTTGGTCGGCAGCGAGGTGGTGGAGCCGGTCTGGCTGACCTGCTTGAAGCAGCCGTTGGCCTTGGTGCAGGCGGACAGGCCGTAGGTGGAACGGTAGGTGGCCAGGTCCGACTCGGCGTTGGGGTCGTTGTAGGCGTCCACGATGCCGACCGTCATGCCCGAACCGGCCGCCGTGGGCAGGTTGTAGGCGCTGTGCAGGTTCGCCGGGGAGAGGCCGGATGGTGCGGCGGCGGCGAGCGCCGAGGCGAGCTTCTGCTTGATGTCGGTGCGGCGCTGGGCGAAGCAGGACGCGTGGCCCGGCTCGGCGGTGGCGCACAGGTGGGTCGTGGGTACCTTCTGACCGGCCTTGCCGGTGGAGTGGAAGGTCTGCCGCTTGGGGTCGGTCAGCGCCTTGGCGTTCTGCGTGACCTTGGAGGTGTGGGGGTGCGCGGCTGCGGGCTGGGCGCCGGCGGAGGGGGCGGCGGCGATTCCGGCGACGGCGAGGGCGAGCGCGGGGAAGGCGACGGCGACGAGTCTTCGCAGACTCCGTCTCTGCCCGCTCGGGCGTGACTCACGCATGGGGTACTGCCTCCATCGGGAAGTGGGGTTTCTCGCACTGGATTGGCAGCCCGTGACGCGCGTAGCGGCGGCGAAACCGCGCAGTCATGAGCATGACACTCACAGGCTCCCTGTACGCCGGGTGAGCGTGACATGACAGGGTGCGGGAGGACCGTAGCCCCCGATGCGGCCTACCGGGCAGTACCGGACCGAATTCTTTGCTTCGCCATAGGATGCGGTTGGCCCCCTCATGGAGGGGGCCGCGAAGGGTGCCGGGGAGGCGCTAGGCCCAGAGCTGGCCGTGCAGCGTCTCGATGGCCTCCTCGGTGGTGGCCGCCGTGTAGACGCCGGTGGACAGGTACTTCCAGCCGCCGTCGGCCACGACGAAGACGATGTCGGCGGACTCCCCCGCGTTGACCGCCTTCCTGCCCACCCCGATCGCCGCGTGCAGGGCGGCTCCGGTGGAGACGCCCGCGAAGATGCCCTCCTGCTGGAGGAGTTCACGGGTGCGGGTGACGGCGTCGGCCGAGCCGACCGAGAAGCGGGTGGTCAGCACGGAGGCGTCGTACAGCTCCGGCACGAAGCCCTCGTCGAGGTTCCTGAGGCCGTACACCAGGTCGTCGTAGCGCGGTTCGGCGGCGACGATCTTCACGTCCGGCTTGTGCTCGCGCAGGTAGCGGCCGACGCCCATCAGGGTGCCGGTGGTGCCGAGGCCGGCGACGAAGTGGGTGACGGAGGGCAGGTCCGCCAGGATCTCCGGGCCGGTGGTGGCGTAGTGGGCGCCCGCGTTGTCCGGGTTGCCGTACTGGTAGAGCATCACCCAGTCGGGGTGCTCGGCGGCGAGCTCCTTGGCCACGCGCACGGCCGTGTTGGAGCCGCCCGCGGCCGGGGAGGAGATGATCTCGGCCCCCCACATGCCGAGCAGGTCCCGGCGCTCCTGCGAGGTGTTCTCCGGCATCACGCACACCATGCGGTAGCCCTTGAGCTTGGCCGCCATGGCGAGGGAGATGCCGGTGTTGCCGGAAGTGGGTTCCAGGATGGTGCAGCCCGGGGTGAGCCGGCCGTCCTTCTCCGCCTGCTCGATCATGTGCAGAGCGGGACGGTCCTTGACCGAGCCGGTCGGGTTGCGGTCCTCCAGCTTGGCCCAGATCCGTACGTCGGCGGACGGCGAGAGCCGCGGCAGGCGCACCAACGGGGTGTTGCCCACCGCGGCCAGCGGGGAGTCGTAGCGCATCGCTGCTCAGCGGCCGATCAGCGCATGCCGCCGGCCACGGCCGGCAGGATCGTGACGTTGTCGCCGTCGGAGAGCTTGGTGTCGATGCCCTCGAGGAAACGGACGTCCTCGTCGTTCAGGTAGACGTTCACGAACCGGCGCAGCTGGTCGCCGTCCACGATGCGGGCCTGGATGCCCGCGTGCCGCGTCTCGAGGTCGGCGAACAGCTCGGCGAGGGTCTCACCGCTGCCCTCCACCGCCTTCTGACCGTCGGTGTACGTGCGGAGGATGGTCGGGATGCGGACCTCGATGGCCATGACTCAGGGCTCCTGTCGGAAGGTGTCGTCGGTTCGGTCAGGCGCGTGGCAATTCGGGGTCCCCCGGGCTTTCGCCACCGGGGGAGCACGCCGCGGCTCATGGCCGTACGGCGGCAGCGGGGTCGATCAACAGATGGCGCTGTTCAGCCTGCACAGGTCGACGTGCAGCCGCGCCACGAGCAGCATGCCCGGCGCCTTGTCGCTCACGTCGAGAAGAACCATGGGCTCATCGTATCGATTCCCGGTCCGGGTCCCGGAGTGTGATTTCGCATGCCGGACCTTTTCCGTCCGGTGGGCGAGATCAGTACGCCTCCACCACCGTGACCTCCTCCTCGGTGACCTCGCCGTCCACGATCCGGAAGGAGCGGAACTGGAACTCGCCGAGGCCGTCGGTGTCCGCGGTGGAGACCAGCACGTAGTGGGCGCCGGGTTCGTTGGCGTAGGAGATGTCGGTCCGGGAGGGATGGGCCTCGGTGGCGGTGTGGGAGTGGTAGATGACCACCGGCTCCTCGTCGCGGTCGTCCATCTCGCGGTAGAGCTTCAGCAGGTCGCCCGAGTCGAACTCGTAGAAAGTCGGCGACATCGCCGCGTTCAGCATGGGGATGAAGCGCTCGGGACGGTCCGAGCCCGCCGGTCCCGCCACGACGCCGCACGCCTCGTCGGGGTGGTCCTTGCGCGCGTGGGCGACGATCTGGTCGACGAGGGCCTGGGTGATGGTCAGCATGCCCGTCAGGATAAGCAGGAAATCAAAAGGGGCCGCGCGCAGCGCGTCGGGCAGGGCGGCGGTGGGAGACGGGTGGGCCGTTCCGTACCGAAGAGTGGTACGGAACGGCCCATATGCCGGACGTCCTGAGCGGCAGCCGCGGCGGGGCGCCACGAGAGCCCCGTCGCGACTGGACGTCCCTGGGGGATGGTCAGCGCTTGCGGAAGGCCGCGGCCTCCGGGTTGCGGCGCCGGAGCACCCAGTAGGAGACGCCGAGGATCGCGGCCCACAGCGGAGCACAGTAAAGCGACACCCGGGCGTCCTTGTCGATGCCCATGAGCACGATCACCATGAGGATGAACAGCAGCGCGAAGATGCTCGTGTACGGCGCTCCCGGCGCGCGGAACTCGCTCCTCGGCAGCAGGCCGCGGTCGGCCCTCGACCGGTAGCGGATCTGGCAGACCAGGATGACGATCCAGGCCCACATGCCGGAAATGGTCGCGAAGGAGACGACGTAGTCGAACGCCTTGCCCGGCCACTGGTAGTTGATCCAGACGCCGACCAGCATCAGCGCGGCGGAGAACGTCGTGCCGGCGAGCGGGGTACCGCTGCGTGTCAGCTTGGTGAAGAACTTCGGGCCCTGGCCGTTGAGCGCCAGGTCGCGGAGCATGCGGCCGGTGGAGTACATGCCGGAGTTGCAGGACGACAGCGCGGCCGTGAGCACGACGAAGTTGACGATGCCGGCGCCGAGGGACAGGCCCATCTTCTGGAACGCGGCCACGAAGGGGCTGACGCCCGGGTGGAACTCGGTCCACGGCACGACCGACAGGATCATGATCAGCGCGCCGACGTAGAAGACGGCGATGCGCCACGGCACCGTGTTGATCGCCTTCGGCAGCACCTTCTCGGGGTCCTTGGACTCGCCCGCGGTGACACCGACCAGCTCGACGGCGAGGAAGGCGAACATGACCATCTGCAGGGTCATCAGCGTGTTGCCGACGCCGTGCGGGAAGAAACCGCCGTCACTCCACAGGTGGCTCACGGAGGCGGTCCTGCCGGCGTCGGAGAAGCCGACCGTCAGGATGCCGGCGCAGATCAGGATCATGCCGATGATCGCGGTGACCTTGACCATGGAGAACCAGAACTCCAGCTCACCGAAGAGCTTCACGGAGATCAGGTTGGCGCCGTACAGCACGATCGTGAAGATCAGGGCCGAGACCCACTGCGGGATGTCGAACCAGTACGTCATGTAGGCGGCCGCGGCCGTGACCTCGGTGATGCCGGTGACCACCCAGAACAGCCAGTACGTCCACCCGGTCACGAAGCCCGCGAAGGGGCCGATGAACTCGCGTGCGTACTCCGAGAACGAACCCGACACCGGGCGGTACATGAGCAGCTCGCCGAGCGCCCGCATGATCAGGAAGATGACGAGGCCGGCGACGGCGTACGCCAGGATCAGGCTGGGGCCCGCCTTGGAAATGCCCTTGCCCGCGCCGAGGAACAGGCCGGTGCCGATGGCACCGCCGATGGCGATCATCTGGATCTGCCGGGAACCGAGCCCGCGCTGGTACCCCTCGCCGCCCTCGCTGTCCGCGGCCCGCGCGGCGTCGTTGCCGTCGCGAAGCTGGTCGACCTGCGATGAGGTCATGTGTGGTGCGCCTTTCTCCATGCCGACCCGGGCCTCGTCTCGGCCTCGGATCGGGTCTCGATCCCCCCGGATTGCTGGAGTTGTTGCCTGGCCGACGGTCGTCGGCTCGGTGGCGCACCCGGCCGAACATGGGTGGTGTGGGCCGGGCGGTCGTGAAGATTTATCACGGCCGCAATATTGATCACAGAGGGGATTCGTGGCGCACGTCACAGGTAAAAGCGGACAAAGAGCGCTCGAATGTGCCATACATGACCGCAACGGTGACGCGATCGTTATCCGGATTTGAGTGTCCGCTGAGCGAACACTCGTGCACCGCAAAGCGCCCGGATTACGGCATAAGGGTGGTGACCAGCGTCTCCTGGAGCCCGCCCAGCCACAGATAGGCCATCACCATCGGTTTGCGCGGGTCGTCGTCCGGAAGGCGGTAGAGCAGGTCGGTGTCGTCCTCCTCGGCGATCTCCAGCCGGGCACCGATGGCGAGCCGCAGGTCGTTGAGCGCGCCGAGCCACTGCTTCGACTCCTCCGCGGACAGCTTCAGCACCGCCCCGCCCTCGTCCACCGGAGCGAGCGCGTCCAGGGCGCGGATCACCGCGAGCGCGGTCTCGCGCTTGCCGGTGCGCAGGTCGTTCTCGGTGTAGCGGCGGAACTCGGCGGAGTGGGCCCGCCGCTCCTCGGCCTCGGCGGGCGAGGCGGGGGCCTGCTCCGGGTCGCTGTAGGCGTCCGGGAAGAGCCTTCTGAGCACCGGGTCGGCGGGTGGCTCGCTCGGGCCTTCCGCGAACAGTTCGGCGAGCGGGTCGTCCGGGCGGTCCGCGCCGGGGCCCGGGCCGATGAGCTCCAGCAGCTGGACGGCCAGCGACCGGATGATGGAGATCTCGACGTCGTCGAGCGCGACGGCCGCGCCGCCGCCGGGGAGCGGTTCGAAATGTCCGGGCATGTACGTGGGTTCGCTACTTCCGGTCCTGCGGCGGATGCGGGTCATTTCCGGTCCTGCGAGCGCGGGCGGTCATTTGCGGTCCTGCTGGAGCGTGGCCCACAGACCGTAGCCGTGCATCGCCTGCACGTCCCGCTCCATCTCCTCACGGCTCCCGCTGGAGACGACCGCCCGGCCCTTGTGGTGGACGTCGAGCATGAGCTTGGTGGCCTTGTCCTTGGTGTAGCCGAAGTACGTCTGGAAGACGTACGTCACGTAGCTCATGAGGTTGACCGGGTCGTTGTGCACGATGGTCACCCAGGGGACGTCGGGCTCGGGAACGGCGAAGACCTCCTCCGCCGACTCGGTGCGTTCGATCTCTACGGGCGCGGGTGACGTCACACTGCCCATGCTGCCACGCTCGGGAAAAATCGTCACACTGACGAGATGGGGGTAGCATCTATTGCCATGAACACAGCGGACCTTGGGCTGCCGGTGGATGTTCCCTCGACGGCGCTCTTCACGGACCAGTACGAGCTGACGATGCTGCAGGCCGCGCTGAAGGCCCGTACCGCCGAACGGCGCAGCGTATTCGAGGTCTTCACCCGGCGGCTGCCGGACGGGCGCCGCTACGGCGTGGTGGCCGGCACCGGGCGCGTGCTCGACGCCGTGGAGAACTTCCGCTTCGACGCGGGCGTCCTGGGCTTCCTGCGCGAGCGGCAGATCGTCGACGAGGAGACCCTGAACTGGCTCGCCGACTACCGCTTCAGCGGGGACATCTGGGGCTACCCCGAGGGCGAGGTCTACTTCCCCGGCTCCCCGATCATGCGTGTCGAGGGCACCTTCGCCGAGTGCGTCCTGCTGGAGACGGTCATCCTCTCCATCCTCAACCACGACTCCGCGATCGCCGCCGCCGCCTCCCGGATGGCCTCCGCCGCCGGTGACCGCCCGCTGATCGAGATGGGCGCCCGCCGCACCCACGAGCTGGCGGCGGTCGCCGCGTCCCGGGCGGCGTACGTCGGCGGCTTCGCCACCACCTCGGACCTGGCGGCCGGCTTCCGCTACGGCATTCCGACCGTCGGCACCTCCGCGCACGCCTTCACCCTGCTCCACGACCGCGAGCGGGACGCTTTCCGGGCCCAGGTCGACAGTCTCGGCCGGGGCACGACGCTGCTCGTGGACACCTACGACGTCGCCGTGGCCGTCCGTACGGCGGTGGAGGTGGCCGGCCCCGAGCTGGGCGCGGTCCGGATCGACTCCGGCGACCTGCTGCTCGTCGCGCACCGGGTGCGCCACCAGCTGGACGAGCTGGGCGCCACCGACACCAAGATCGTGGTCACCTCCGACCTGGACGAGTACGCCATCGCCTCCCTCGCCGCCGCCCCCGTGGACGCGTACGGCGTCGGCACCCAGCTGGTGACCGGCTCCGGGCACCCGACCGCCTCCATGGTCTACAAGCTGGTGGCCCGCGCCGAGAGCACCGACCCGAAGGCACCGCTGGTGCCGGTCGCGAAGAAGTCCACCGGCGGCAAGACCTCCATCGGGGGCCGCAAGTGGGCGGCGCGCCGGGTGGACGAGGAGGGGGTGGCGGAGGCCGAGGTCGTGGGCACCGGGCCGGTGCCGGCCGACCTCAGCGACCGGCAGCTGCTGGTGCAGCTGGTCAAGGGCGGGGACGTCGTCGCCCGCGAACCCCTGGACGTGCCCCGGGACCGCCACATCGCCGCCCGCGGGAATCTTCCGTTCTCCGCCGTCCAGCTCTCGCGGGGGGAACCCGTCATTCCGACGGAGTACCTGCACGGGCACTCGGGTAGCTAGAGCGGGACCGCCGTCCGCCCCCTCGAACGCCCCCTCCCGCACGGGCCCGGAAGTCTCTAGGCTCAGTTACTTAATCCTCAGTCGAAGGACACCCATCATGCGCCGCGCCTTGATCGTCGTAGATGTGCAGAACGACTTCTGCGAGGGGGGCAGCCTCGCGGTGGCCGGGGGTGCGGATGTGGCCGCCGCCATCACGGAGCTGGTCGGCCAGGCGGGCGGCACCGGATACCGCCACGTGGTGGCCACCCGTGACCACCACATCGCGCCCGGCGGCCACTTCGCCGACAACCCCGACTTCGTCCGCTCCTGGCCCGCGCACTGTGTCGCGGGCACGGAGGGCGTCGGTTTCCACCCGAACTTCGCCCCGGCCGTCGCCTCCGGCGCGGTCGACGCCGTCTTCGACAAGGGCGCCTACTCGGCGGCCTACAGCGGCTTCGAGGGCGCCGACGAGAACGGGACGCCCCTGGCCGAGTGGCTGCGGGCCCGCCACATCGAGGAGGTGGACGTGGTGGGCATAGCCACGGACCATTGTGTACGGGCCACGGCCCTCGACGCCGCCCGGGAGGGCTTCCGTACGCAGGTCCTGCTGGACCTGACGGCGGGAGTGGCCCCGGAGACGACCGAGAGGGCGCTGGAGGAGCTCCGGGAGGCCGGGGTGGAGCTCACCGGCAAGCCGGTGGTCGGTGGCTAGTGCTGTGACCGGAAAGGTGTGCCGGTGAACCTCTCCGTTCGCAGCACTAGGTCACTGGACCACCGCTGACCTGCGAAGAAGCGCCCGGATGGGGTGCCACAGCTCGTTGACGATGACACCGTTGTCGGCCGGAGCCGTGCGCCATATCAGGCCGTCCGGGTGGTGCAGCACCGCCGTGATCTCGTCCGGCGTCGGGGGTGCGGCGTTCCCTCGCAGGTAGATCGCGCGCAACCCCAGGTTGCGGAGCCTGGTCAGGGCTCGGGCCCGGTTCTGCGCGTGCACCAGCACCCGCACCCCGGCAGAGTCGTAGGGCAGGTTCAGCGCCACCACGACCGTGCCGTTCGGCAGCTTGCAGAAGCCTCCAGCGGCCATGCGGTCACATCCCCGTTTCGGTCGGTGTCAATAAGCGGTCCACAGGACGCACCTAAACACGATCGGCGGCGACCCGCCAAGGGGTTGCCGCCGATACGCGTCTGACCTGGGGAAACGTTGACTACTTCACCGCGGGCCCCACCTTGAGCAAGATCGTCGAGCCGTCCTTGGCCTCCTTGACGATCAGGATCTTGGTGTTCGTGTCAGTGACCTGCACACCCCCGGTGGGGTTCGACGGGTCGTAGTAGGTGCTCGTGTGGTCGTTGAAGACCGGGACACCCTTCGACGCCTTGATCACCGTCGGGACGTCCGCCTTGTGCAGCGTGATGCCGTCCGTGCCGTACAGGCTGAACGGGGAGTCGTAGGCCTGCGTGCGGTTGCGCATCAGCATGCCGTCGGACCACTTCAGCGCCTTCGGGTGGGAGTCGATCGGCAGGATCAGACCGGTACCCGGGTGACCGTTGGTGCTGTTGGTGTTGTTGTCCGCCTGGGAGGTGTCCCACTTCCAGATCAACAGGCCGTTCTGGTACGGGTAGTGCTCCACCCAGCCGGGCCGCTTGGCCGAACCGAAGTTGTACGGGCCGACCTTGAGGGTCTTGTCGTACGACACGTACTGCCGGTTCTCGGCGATGTAGTACTGCTTGTAGTCCTTGGTGAAGGACGCGCCGATGCGGGAGAAGCCTGCCGCGGTCCAACCGGCGTCCTGGGTCTCGGCGTTGTCCGAGAAGACCGGGGAGCCGTCGGCGGTCACGGTGATCTCGTCGGCCGTGAAGCCGTTCTCCGCGACACCGCCGTCGGTGGCGTACCGGAAGCGCAGGCCGATCTTCTTGCCCGCGTAGGCGTCCAGCGAGTACGACAGCTTCTTGTGGGTCTGCGAGAAGCCGGTCAGCGCCGGCTTGCCGCTGCCGTCACGCGGGACGGCCTGACCGTCCGCCGTGCCGTCCAGAGCGGTCCAGTTGGCGCCGCCGTCGGTCGACACCTCCGCGTACAGGTAGTCGTAGCCGTCCTCGATGGCCCACCAGCCGTCCAGGTCCAGCTTCGCCGACGACTTGCCCGTCAGGTCCACCGACCGGGTCAGCGTGTTCTTCAGGTCGTTGCCGCTGCCGCTCCACCACTGGGTCGAGCCCTCGGCGGGCTGGGTGATGGTGGTGGTGACCGCCTTGTCCGGCAGGGTGACCACGAGGGCCTGCTTGTCCCAGGTGTTGTACTCGGCGACGCCCAGCTTGTGCGTGGACTGCGCGCCGGCCTTGGCGGTGTCGTAGTTCAGCCAGCCGAGCTGCAGCTTGTCCCAGGCGTTCATGTCGCCCGGCAGGTCACCGATGGACTCCTTGCCGGTGCCGAGCCAGGAGCCGGAGGACATCAGGGTCCAGAAACCGGTGGAGTTGTCGCCGCCGGCGGTGTCGTACTCGTCCGGCAGGCCGAGGTCGTGGCCGTACTCGTGGGCGAAGACGCCGAGGCCGCCGTTCTCCGGCTGGATGGTGTAGTCGCCCACCCAGATGCCGGTGTCGCCGATCTGGGCGCCGCCGAGCTTGTTGTCCGCGGGGCCGGTCGCGCCCGCGTCGGTGCCGAAGGCGTACCAGCGGTGGGCCCAGATCGCGTCCTTGCCCTGCGCGCCGCCGCCCGCGGACTCGTCCTCACCGGCGTGCACGAGCTGGAAGTGGTCGATGTACCCGTCGGGCTCGTTGAAGTTGCCGTCGTGGTCGTAGTCGTACCGGTCCCACTGGTCGTACTGGGCGAGGTCCTTCTTGATGTCGGCGTCGGACCTGCCGGCCGCCTTCTGCTGGGCCACCCACGCGTTGACGCCGTCGCTGACGACGTTCCACACGCTCGGGCAGTTGGTCTGGCCGCAGGCGTTGTTGCCGTAACGGGCCTCGTTGTAGGGGACCTTGACCCAGTCCGTGACCTCACCGTCGACCGAGTAGCGGCCCGAGGACTGCTTCTCGTAGTACTTCTTCAGCGACTCGGTCTTCTTGCCGGTGCCGAAGTAGAGGTCCTGGTAGTGCTTCTGGTTGTAGTCCTTCTGCCAGGCCGTGGAGTTGTCCTTCTTGCGGTCCGGCGCGGCGATGGTGTTGTGCAGCGGGCCAGCCGTGCCGCCGTACTTCGGGTCGGTCTTGTCCCCGAACTCCACCAGGATCATGAAGATCTTGTCGGTCTTCTCGCGGCTCAGCTCGACGTACTTGCTCTTGCCCTTGCGGCTCTTGAGCGCCACGACCTTGGAGCCGTTGCGCTCCTGCGCCGTGGCCTTCCCCGATATGAGCTGGCTCAGTGCCTCCCGGCGCTGGGCTTCCTGGGTCTTGCTGAGCGGGCCGTCGAGGTCGTGCGCCCGCTGCTTCACCGGAGCCGGGTCGTGCCGGTTGACGGCCACGGGCCGGGCCTGGGTGCTCGCCTCCGCGACGGCGAAGGTGGCGAACGTGGCGGAGGCCGCCGCGAGCGTCACGCCGATCGCGGCCGCTCTGAACGTCCAGGATCTGCTGGTCACTTGTGTTCCTCCCCTGCGCCTGATCGGCGCATGCCAAGTGACGACATTTGACTAGAGGTTTAGAAGAAAAGACAGACCTTGACTTGATCTAGCCAAGTCCACTAAGCGGAGCCGATGTTCGCTTTACGAACCTGCTCGCGGCCTATGCCTCCACCCCATGACTCCGTGCGCCCCCCGTGCACCGGTACCGTGGGTTAGGTCACGCTTACCAGGGGTCCTGTTCGGGCATGCACGCGAAGAGAGTGGAATGGCACCGCCCGATCCGCCGAAGAATCCCCGAAGACTTCCGAGGACACGATTGCCATGCCTCGTCCGACCGCCGCACAGCTCGTTTACGGTTCGTGCACCGTGATCTTCTCGACGCTCGCCATGCTGCTGCTGTCCCAGACGGGTTCGGGCCTCGGGGTCACCGTCATCGCCCTCGCGGCGCTGGCCCTCGGCCTGCTCGTGGCGATGACGGTGCCGCTGCCGAGGGCCCGCACGATCGAGGCACCGGCCGAGCCCACCGAGTCCGCACCGAAGGAACAGCCGGTCTCCACGGTCCTGTGAACGGCGCGCACACGACAGCGGCGGGTCCGTGACGGACCCGCCGCTGTCGTATGGGCGCCCATAACGGTGCCGGGCGTCCCCGCCTTCGCCGGGCGGGCGGTTGGCTCAACGGGTGCTGACCACCACCGTCTTGGCCGCCTTGTCATGCAGGCCCTGTTTGTACGGTTTGTCGAAGTAGCTCCAGCCGCCGCAGATCGCCGTCCAGATGCAGGCGCAGCAGAAGGCGAACGGCACCCACAGGACCACGGCGCGGATCAGGTTGGCCTGCACCGACGGAGTGGCGCCGTCGTTCAGGTTCGCCACCCGCATGTTGAGCCACTTCTTGCCGAGGGTCTGGCCGTACTGGCTCATCATGTAGGTGTCGTAGGCGACGTACAGCACGGCCGCGACGAAGGACTGAGCGACGGACCGGCCGACCTGGACGTGGTCGCCGTTGACGGTGTACTCACGCACTCCGAACGCCCAGGTGAGCAACCAGACGACGATGCCGACGAGGATCATGTCGACGATCCGCGCGAGCGTCCGCCTGCCGCTGTCGGCGAGCGGGGGCATACCCGCGAGCGGATCGCTCGGGTAGCCGCCGGCACCTGCGCCGTAGGGCCCGCCCCCGTAGGGGCCGGCATCTCCGTAGGGGCCGCCGCCGTAGGGCGGCTGCTCGCCACCGTAGGGGGGCGGCTGCTGAGCACCCCACGGAGGGGGCTGCCCGCCACCCGGCGGGGGCGGCTGGCCGCCGGGAGGCGGTTGCGGGCCCTGGCCGCCGGACGGTGGGGGCTGCCGGGCGCCGCCGTACGGCGAGCCCGACCCCTGGTCCGAGGGGGGCCGCTTCCTGAAGGGGTCGTCCTCGGGGGGCTGCTCTCCGGAGCCGGGGGGCGGTTCGCTGCTCATGGCCCGAGTGCACCGCGAACACCCCGGTTCCGCATCCGGCGGACGGCCGTACGGAGTACGCCCGTGCCTCCGCTCAGCCGGCGACGAAGGTGCGGGCCGCCTTGTCGTGCCAGCACTGGTGCCAGGGCCGGTCGAACAGGCACCACAGCACGCCCACGATCCCGATGCCGAGCAGCCCGGGCACGCTGTACACCAGCCAGCGGCGCAGCGCCGGGCCGAAGGCCGGCGGCTCGTGCCCCTCGATGTCCCGCACCTGAAGACCCAGCAGCTTCTTGCCGAGGGTGCGGCCCCACCTGGCGGTCGGCAGCACCTCGTACACGACGCCGAAGAGCAGCAGGACGGCGAGCACGATGCCGAGGCTGGTGGCGGTCGTGCCGTCGAGCAGCCAGACGGTGACCTCGCGTCCGGACAGCCTGGCCGCGTCGATCTTCTGCTGGATGTGGTCGGCGGCCCTGGTGCCGAACGGTACCGCGGCGGCGGCCGTGACGGCGCCCACCACCAGGGTGTCGATCAGCCGGGCCGCGAAGCGCTTGCCGACCCCGGCGGGACGGGCGGCGGCCTGGCGGCGCGCGGCCGCCTGGAAGAGGTCCTCCACCGGCGGCTTCCACGGCGCCACGGGCTGCTCGTCACCTCCGCCGGCCAGCTGGTGCACCTGCTGCGCCCAGGACGCCTGACCGCCACCGGGGCCGCTCGTGACAGGGGTGGCCGGGGCGGCGCCCTGCGCCGGCACCGACGGGGCCCCGGCCGCCTGGCCGGACGGGGCCTGCGGCGCCTGCGCGGCACGGGCGGCGGCGGCCTTGCCCGCTCCGAACCCGGGACCCGCGGACGCGGAGGGGGCTGGGGCAGGGGTGGCGGAGGACGGGGCCGGCGTACCGACGGGGCCCTGCGGCCCGAAGCCGGCGGCCGCCGCTCCCGAGCCGGAAGCGGGCCCCGCGAAACCGGGGCCCGGGGCCGGGGCCTGCGCGCCGAAGCCGGCACCCGCACCGGCGTCGGCGTCGGCACCGGCCGCCTGCGCGCCGAAGCCCGCGCCGTGACCCGGGCCGTGCGGGCCGAACCCGGCCCCCGCCCCGGCTTCCGGGCCGGACGCCGGGGAGCCGGGGGCCTGCGGGCCGGACCCGGGCTGTGCGCCCGGCCG
The DNA here is from genome assembly GCF_040645475.1 of Streptomyces sp. NPDC046759. Lineage (NCBI taxonomy): Bacteria > Bacillati > Actinomycetota > Actinomycetes > Kitasatosporales > Streptomycetaceae > Streptomyces > Streptomyces sp. NPDC046759. Next base: position 16,906 of record NZ_JBEYYJ010000029.1, read on the forward strand.
GCCCTGGCCCGGTACCGGGCGGAACGTCATCGTGCCCTCGTCCCTGACGGCCGCGGGCCCCGGAACGGGGCGGCGGAAGAGGAACGTGCCGCCGGGGTCCGGGGTGTCGCCCTCCGCCGCCGGGGCCGTGCCCTCGGGGCGGCCGGCCTTGCCGGCCGAACGGTCCGGCGCCTGAGCGGGCACCCGCGGGTCGGCACCCCAGGCGGTGCGCCCGTCCCCGGCGCCACCGGCACCGGACTGCCCGGTGCCGTGACCACCGAGCCCGGCACCCCGGCCGCCGGCGCCCGCCTGCCCCGGACCGGAACCAGCGGCACCGGACTGCCCGGCGCCCTGACCGCCCGTGCCTGCCCGCCCCGCCCGCTCGTCGCCGTACCCCGGAGGCCGCGGACCGCTTCCGCCGCCGGCCGCCCACGCGCCGGAACCGTCCTGGGCGGAGGGTGCCGGATCCGGGTCCTCGTCGAAGAAGTGCGGGCCCGTCTCCTCGACGGCCGGGGCCGCGGGCCGCACGCCCGGCGGCGGGGTGAGCGGTTCGCCGTCCTTCGGCGCCGGGCGGCTGGTGCCGGGCACCCAGGAGGCGCCGTTCCAGTACCGGACGTATCCGGGGATGGACGGGTCCGGGTAGTAGCCCTCGCGGGGCCTGTCGTCACCTGGGGCCGGGGTTGGGGCGCTCATGTCCGTCGTCCCGTATCTGCTCGGGGGTGGGATGGGGGCCTCCACATCTATCAGACCGGGGCAGCCCGCAGCGCCAGTCCCGCAGGACCCACCCCTTTCCGGGCAATGCCGCACCCGGCTCTCGCAGGTCCGGACAAAAAGATTTCCCCGAACCCGCGTAATGGCCCGGCCGCTGCCCGCTCTCCCCGGGTGCGGGCCCGTTCCGGGCGGCCCCCGACGAAGGGACACGCAGGTCATGCATCACACCGTGGTGGAGCGGGAGCTGGAGATGAGGCTCATCCTGCCGCCGGAGCGCGGCGTCCCGGTGCCGGCCCGGCTGGGCTACCGCTCGGACGATCCGTACGCCGTCCACATCACCTTCCACATCAACTCCGACTGCCCCGTCAACTGGACGTTTGCGCGGGAGCTGCTGGTGGAGGGGGTGTTCCGGCCGTGCGGGCGGGGGGACGTACGGACGTGGCCGACGAAGGTGGAGGGGCGCAGCGTCGTTCTGATGGCGCTGAGTTCACCCGACGGGGACGCGCTCCTCGAGGCGCCGATCCCGCAGGTGTCGGCCTGGCTGGAGCGGACGCTGCGGGCGGTGCCGCCGGGGACGGAGGGCGGGCAGCTGGGCATCGACGACGCCCTCGACCAGCTGCTCGCCCAGTGAGCCCGCTGCCAGGAAGCTCAGAGGACCTTGCCCGGGTTGAGGATGCCTAGAGGATCGAAGGCCTGCTTCACGGCCCGCTGCATCTCGACCCCGACCGGGCCGATCTCCCGGGCGAGCCACTCCTTCTTCAGTACGCCGACGCCGTGTTCGCCGGTGATGGTGCCACCCAGTTCCAGGCCGAGGGCCATGATCTCGTCGAAGGACTCGCGGGCCCGCCGGGACTCCTCCGGGTCCTGGGCGTCGAAGCAGACGGTGGGGTGGGTGTTGCCGTCGCCGGCGTGCGCGCAGACACCGATGGTCAGGTCGTACTTGGCGGCGATCCGTTCGACGCCCTCCAGCATCGCGCCGAGCCTGGAGCGGGGCACGCACACGTCGTCGATCATCGTCGTGCCCTTGACCGCCTCCAGCGCGGTCAGCGAGAGCCGCCGGGCCTTGAGCAGCATCTCGGACTCGGCCGCGTCCTCGGCCGGGACGACCTCGGTGGCCCCGGCCGCCTCGCACAGGGCGCCGACGGCGGCGAGGTCGGCGGCCGGGTCCGGGGTGTCGAAGGCGGCGAGCAGCAGCGCCTCGGTGGTCTCCGGGAGGCCCATGCGGGCGAGGTCGTTGACCGCCTTGACGGTCGTACGGTCCATCAGTTCGAGGAGGGAGGGGACGTGACCGCCCTCCATGATCCGGCAGACGGCGTCGCAGGCGGCGGCAGCGGAGGGGAACTCGGCGGCCAGCACCAGCTGCTGGGGCGGCTTGGGCTTGAGGGCGAGGACCGCGCGCACGACGACGCCGAGCGAGCCCTCGGAGCCGACGAACAGGCGGGTGAGGTCGTAGCCGGCGACGCCCTTGGCCGTGCGGCGGCCGGTGGACAGCAGGCGGCCGTCGGCGAGGACGACGTCCAGGCCGAGGACGTACTCGGCGGTCACGCCGTACTTGAGGCAGCACAGGCCGCCGGACCCGGTGCCGATGTTGCCGCCGATGGTGCACATCTCCCAGCTGGAGGGGTCCGGCGGGTAGTACAGGCCGTGTTCCTCGACCGCGTGGGACAGGGTCGCGTTGATCACGCCGGGCTCGACCACGGCGATCCGGTCGACGGGGCTGATCTCCAGGATGCGGTCCATCTTGGTGAGGGACAGCACGATGCAGCCGTCGGTGGCGTTGGCGGCGCCGGACAGGCCGCTGCGGGCACCCTGCGGGACGAGGGGCAGACGCAGTTCGGTGGCGATGCGCATGACGTGCTGCACCTGTTCGACGGTGCGCGGCAGGACGACGACGGCCGGGACGCCGGCCGGGCAGAAGCTCGCCATGTCGTTGGCGTAGGAGGCGGTGACCTCGGGGTCGGTCAGGACGGCCTCGGCGGGCAGGCCGGCCAGGAGCCGGTCGGTGAGGTCGCCGGCTGCCACAGCGTCTTCGGAGCGGGGCGCTTCGATACGGCTCATGATCAAAGGGTCGCACTCGCGGCCATCGGTGTGAACCCCGTCCGTACTCCGCTCGGTCCACCGGAGCGGATCGCCGCACTGACGCACAGTGAGCGCCATGGACAACCGACTGCGCGTGCCGGGTACGTGGGCGGCGCACCGGAAGATGCGCCGCCCGGCTGAAGCCCGGGGACCTACAGGTTGCCGCGCTTGGCCTGCTCGCGCTCGATCGCCTCGAACAGGGCCTTGAAGTTGCCCTTGCCGAAGCCCATGGAGCCGTGCCGCTCGATGATCTCGAAGAAGACCGTCGGCCGGTCCTGGACCGGCTTGGTGAAGATCTGCAGCAGGTATCCGTCCTCGTCGCGGTCGGCGAGGATCTTCAGCTCGCGCAGCGTCTCGACGGACACCCGGGTGTCGCCGACCCACTCGCCGAGGGTGTCGTAGTAGGAGTCGGGGGTGTTGAGGAACTCCACGCCGGCCGCGCGCATGGTCCGGACGGTCTGCACGATGTCGTTGGTGTTCAGCGCGATGTGCTGGACGCCGGGGCCGCCGTAGAACTCCAGGTACTCGTCGATCTGGGACTTCTTCTTGGCGATCGCGGGCTCGTTGAGCGGGAACTTCACCTTGAGGGTGCCGTCCGCGACGACCTTCGACATCAGCGCGCTGTACTCGGTGGCGATGTCGTCGCCCACGAACTCCTTCATGTTCGTGAAGCCCATGACCCTGTTGTAGAACCCGACCCACTCGTCCATCTTGCCGAGTTCGACGTTGCCGACGCAGTGGTCGATGGCCTGGAAGGTGCGCTTCGCGGGCGGCACGACGATCGGCGCCGCGGCGGTGTAGCCGGGCAGGTAGGGGCCGTCGTAGCCGGAGCGGTCGACGAGGGTGTGGCGGGTCTGGCCGTAGGTGGCGATCACGGCGAGGACGACGGTGCCGTGCTCGTCCTTGACCTCGTACGGCTCGGCGATCGAGCGGGCGCCGTGCTCGACGGCGTAGGCGTGCGCGGCTCGGGCGTCCGGGACCTCGATGGCCAGGTCGATGACGCCGTCGCCGTGCTCGGCCACGTGCCGGTCGAGGAAGTGGCCCCAGTCGGTGCTCGGCTTGATCACCGAGGTGAACACGAATCGGGCGGAGCCGTTCTCGAGCACGTAGCTGGCGGTCTCGCGGCTGCCGTTCTCCGGCCCGGAGTAGGCGACCAGCTGCATGCCGAAGGCGGTGGAGTAGTAGTGCGCCGCCTGCTTGGCGTTGCCCACGGCGAAGACGACCGCGTCCATTCCCTTGACCGGGAAGGGGTCGGCCTGCCGGGCGGTGTCGGGAGTGTGGTGTGTGGTCTGCGTCATGCCGGAAGGGTGGCCCCGCTCTGCAAGATGCGCAATAGTTTGCGTGTTCACTGGGCAATCTGCTCAGCGACACGGCCGTTTCGGCGGACTTTCTGTACAGGATGCTCATCCCTGGAGGTGCCGTGGCGATCGATCATCTGGACGGGCGGATCATCGTGCTCCTCGCCCGGGAGCCGCGCATCGGTGTGCTGGAGATGTCCCGGCGGCTGGGGGTCGCCCGGGGCACGGTGCAGGCACGCCTGGACCGCCTCCAGTCGAACGGGGTGATCCGCGGTTTCGGCCCCCAGGTAGATCCCACGGCCCTCGGCTATCCGGTCACCGCGTTCGCGACGCTGCAGATCCGGCAGGGCCAGGGGACCGACGTCCGGGCCCATCTGGCGACCGTGCCGGAGGTGCTGGAGCTGCTCACCACCACCGGCAGCGGGGACATGCTGTGCCGCCTGGTGGCCCGCTCGAACGCCGATCTGCAGCGGGTGATCGACCGGGTCGTCGGCTTCGAGGGCATCGTCCGGGCGTCCACGACGATCGTCATGGAGAACCCGGTCCCCCTGCGGATCATCCCGCTGGTGGAACAGGCGGCCCGGGACGCGGAAGGGGGGTAGGCGGGCAGGCGGGGGCACGGCCGAGGTGCGGTGCGCGCGGAGGAGTTGATGCAAAGGGAAGGCTGCAACGGACCTTTGCATGGCTGTCTTTGTATGCAGGAACGAACAGCGGGCCGACCCGCAGGTCCACAGCCTCGACGCCCGCCCCCTGCGCGGGCTCGCCCACCTGTCGCACCCCGAGACCCACCTCGCCCTGCACCGCATCCGTGCCACCGAACTCCGCGCCCGGGCCGGCCACTACCGGCTCGCCGCCGCCGTGAAGCCCCCGGTCCACCTCCGCGCACGCCTCGGCTGGACCCTGGTCGAGCTAGGCCTGCGGCTCGCCGCCACGCCCCGGCGGACCGCGGCCATCGCCTAACAGCTCGGTACGGAGTCCTTGCCCTTTTCCAGCGCGGTCAGCGCGTTCACCGCACCCTTCAGGGTGGTGACCGGGACCAGGCGCAGGCCCTTCGGCAGCTCCACCCTGGCGTCGGCGCACTCGGCCTTCGGCACCAGGAAGACGGTCGCCCCGTCGCGCCGGGCGGCCTGGGTCTTCAGGGCCACCCCGCCGACCGCGCCGACCGTGCCGTCGGCGTCGATGGTGCCCGTACCGGCGATGGTGCGGCCGCCGGTGAGGTCGCCGCCGCTGCCGTCGCCGTGCAGCTTGTCGATGATCCCCAGAGTGAACAGCAGGCCCGCGCTCGGCCCGCCCACGCCGGCGAGCTTCAGCTCGATCTTGACCTTGCCGGCGCTCAGCCCCAGGTAGTTCAGCGCCGCCTGGGTCGCCGCGCCCTGGGACTGCCGCATCTGCGCCACGTTGTGCCGCTCGATCTCCTTGACCGTGTCACCGCTGTAGACGGCGTCCTTGGGCATCACGGCCCGGTCGGTGCGGAACCAGTTGCCGATCACGTCACCGAGGGAGACGCGCACGTCCGGGCCGGTCGCGACGATGGTGACCATCCGCAGCTGCCCGCTGGTGCTGCGGACGGGCGCGCCGGAGACGGTGATCACCTCGCTGCCCTTGACCGCGCCGAGCACGTTCGCCGTCGTCCCGGGCTGCGCCACCGTGAACGGCAGCGGCGCGAACACCGCCGTGGCGATCAGGGCCGCGACGGGCAGAGCGCAGACGGCTACGGCCTGGGTACGCGTGAGACGTGAGAGCACAGGCCCAATCTAACGTGCCGTCCACCTGTGCCTTATGCCGTGTACAGGTCCCGTCGCTCCCGAGTGAACCGGCGCAGGGCCTCCGGCAGGGGCTCGACGCCGATTCCGGGGGTGGCCGGCACCGGGAGATGGCCGTCCTGGAGGACGAACGGCTCGGTGATGTCCTCGGCGAAGTAGCGCGAGGAGGCGGAGGTGTCCCCGGGGAGGGTGAAACCGGGCAGGGCCGCCAGGGCCAGGTTGGGGGCACGGCCGATGCCCGTCTCCAGCATGCCGCCGCACCACACCGGCACCCCGTGCGCGTGCGCCACGTCGTGGACCCGGCGGGCCTCCAGGTAGCCGCCGACCCGGGCCGGCTTGACGTTCACCACCCGGCAGGCGTCCATCGCGATCGCGGAGGCGGTGTCGCGTGCGTGGTGCAGCGACTCGTCCAGGCAGACGGGAGTGGTGAGGCGTTTCTGCAGCTGGGCGTGGGCATGCAGGTTGTTCTCCTCCAGCGGCTCCTCGATCAGCAGCAGCCCGTACTCGTCCAGCCGCCGCAACCGCTCGGCGTCCGCGAGCGTGTAGGCCGTGTTGGCGTCGACCTGGAGGGGGAGGGCGTCGCCGAAGCGCTCGCGGACCGCCCGGACCGGTTCCACGTCCCAGCCCGGCTCGATCTTCAGCTTGATGCGGACGTAGCCCTCGGCGAGATAGCGCTCGACGTCGTCGAGCAGCTCGGGGAGCGAGTTCTTGATGCCGACCGACACCCCGGCGGGCACCCGGTCCCGTACCGCGCCCAGGTGGACCGCGAGCGGCATGCCGTACGAACGCAGTTCGGCGTCCAGCAGAGCCGTCTCCAGGGCCGCCTTCGCCAGCTCGTGCCCCTTGATCTTCGCCACCGCGGGAGCGAGCGCGGCCGTGGCCGGGTGCGGGAGGGCGGCCAGGCGCGGGATCAGGAAGTCGCGCAGCACGATCTCGGCGCCGGCGACGAACTCCGGGCAGTACAGCGGCTCGGGGTCGGCTGCGAACTCCGACCAGCCCTCGGCCGCGTCCGTGACGACGTGCAGCAGGAAGGTGTCCTTCGTCGTCATCGTCCCGAAGGACGTGCGGAAGGGCGTGACCAGCGGGATCGCCACGTGCACGATCTCGACGCGTTCGAGTTTCATGCCGCCGCCCCACGGGTGAGCGTGTACCAGCCGTCGCGGGACATTCCGGTGGCCCGGAACCCCTCCGCGAAGGCCTCCAGGAAGACGTCGCGCACCGTGCGCCGCCAGCGCAGCGCCAGCGCCGGCTCGGCGGCCCGCAGTTTGACGATGTCCTCGGGCACCCGGCACCACACGTGCGTCCCGTCGCGGCGGACGAGGGGGTCACCGTCGGGAGCCATCCGGACGACGGGGGCCCGGTGCCCGGCGTCGTGGCCGTCGGTCGCGCCGCAGGCACCGGGCGGCGCCGTCAGGTCCCAGGTCACCGTCAGCCGGTCGCTCTCGTCGCCGTCGTTCACGCCGTCGGTCATGGGGCCGTAGAAGTCGACCAGGTACTCCGTGCCGGTGGCGCCCAGCTTGACCAGGTTGAAGCGGGCGTTGCGGCCGACCAGCGGGTCGAAGGTCCAGCGCATGGTGCGGGCGCCCAGGCCGACGGCCCAGTCGCGCTGGGCCAGCTTCACGGCGTGCCCGAGCCCCCGGTCTGCGGCGGCCACCAGCGAGTACGTGCTGTGCTCCGGGCCGAGGACGGCGACGGACGCGCCGGCGAGCCGCTGCCCCTCATGGGCGGCGTGCACCGCGCCGCCGGCGTGCACCAGGCTGTGCAGGACCTCGGCCGGGTAGGGCGGGGCGGTACGGGGCGTGTGCCAGACGTCGCTGAAGTGGTCGGCCACGGCCGCGAGCCCGGCGACGTCGTGGACGGTACGGATAGTGACTCCTGCTGTCATGGCACGAGTCTCGAAGGTGCCGCTCGCCCCTGTGTTGTGCGAGCGGCCAAGACATGCGTACGTTCGTTTCACCATCCGCCAACAGCCTGGAGGCCCCTCGTGGACGTCTGCACCCTCGGCGACCTCCTGGACGTCGTCGGCGGCCCTGCCCTGCGCCTGCACACGGCACCGGCCGGGCAGGGCGTACCGGTCACCGAGGCGGTGCTCCACGACGGCAGCACCTCGCTCCCCCGGCTGCCCGGCGCGCTGCTGCTGGCAGTGGGCGTGCCCGCGGCCCAGGCCGGGCCGCTGCTGCGGGCCGCGGCCCGGGCCGCGATGAGCGGGGTGGTGGTGCGCGGCGCGGACGGGCCGGTGGAGCAGGCCGAGGCGCAGGGGGTGGCGCTGCTGTCGGTGGCCCCGGACGCCGCCTGGCACCACGTGCATCTGCTGCTGGCCTCGGCCATCGCCGCCCGCCACGCCGACACGGTGTCGGCCGACAGCGGGCTCGGCGATCTGTTCGCACTGGCCGACGCGATCGCGACGGCGACCGGCGGGGCCACCGCCGTCGAGGATCCCCGGCAGCGGATCCTCGCCTACTCCACCGTCCCGGGCCAGCCGGTGGACGAGGACCGCAAACAGGGCATCCTCGGCCGCCAGGTGCCGGCCAGCGCGGAGAACACCGAGCAGTACCGCCGGCTGTTCGCCGCCGACCGCCCGCTGAGGCTGCCCGCGCTCTCGGACGCGGACCTGCCCCGCCTCGCGATGCCGGTGCGGGCCGGCGGGGAGACGCTCGGCTCGGTGTGGGTGATCGACGGCGGCGCGCTCGCCCCGGACGCCGAGGACACCCTCGCCCAGGGCGCCTCCACCGCCGCCCTGCTCCTGCTGCGGGCACGCGCGGCCCGGGAACTGGCCCGGCACCGGGGCAGCGAACTGCTGCGCCGGCTGCTGGACGGCACGGCGGCGGACGCGGCGACGGCCGCCGCCCGCGTGGGCCTGGCCGGACCGGCCCGGGTCGCGGCCTTCGTCCTGGACTCCGCGGCGAGCGTCCCGGACGCCGAGCGCACGGCGCTGCGGCTGCTGGACGTCGTACGCCTGCAGTGCGAGGCCCGCTACGGACGGCACGCCGGGGTGCTGGTGGACGGGGTGGTGTACGCGGTGCTGCCCGGTTCCGAGGAGCGGCACAAGCGGCTCGCCGAGGACATCGTGGCGCGGGCCGCGCAGGCGCTGCGGGTGCCGGTGCGGGCGGCGCTCGGCGAGGTGGTGGCGGACGCGGACGGGCTCGCGGACTCGCGGGCGGACGCGGACCTGGTGCTGCGGGTGCTGGACGCGGACCTGCCCGTGGCCTCGGTGGACGAGGTACGGCCCCGGGTGACGCTGCTGCGACTGGCCGAAGTGATGGGCGAGCGGCGGGAGTTGAACGCGGGCGCCTGGCGGCGGGTGCTGGCGTACGACGCCGCGCACGGCACCGAGTACGCGCGCACGTTGGTCTGCTGGTTCGACGCGGGCTGCGACATGGCGGGCGCGGCGAGACTCCTCGCCGTCCACCCCAACACCTGCCGCTACCGCCTCAGGCAGCTCCAGCCGCTCGCCGGGGTCGACCTGGACGACCCCGACGAGCGGCTGGTGCTCTGGCTGCAACTGCGGGTGCTGGCGGGGCTCAGCCCAGCCACGCCCTGAGCCGCTCCTCACAGGCGCGCAGCTGCTCCACGGGTACGTACTCCCCCGCCGTGTGCGCCAAAGAGGGGTCCCCGGGGCCGTAGTTGAGCGCGGGCACGCCCAGCGCGGCGAACCGGGCGACGTCCGTCCAGCCGAGCTTGGGCCTCGGCTCGGCGCCGAGCGCGGCGACGAGCCCGCCGACCCGGTCCAGATGCGGCAGGGCACCGGCGACCACCTCGGTGACCCGGACCTCGTACTCCGGGAAGAGCGAGCGCACGTACGCCTCCGCCTCCTCGGGCGAACGGTTCGGCGCAAACCGGCAGTTGACGGTCACGACACACTCGTCGGGCACGACGTTCCCGGCGACCCCGGCCCGTACGGCCACGGCGCCGAGCCCTTCCCGGTACTCCAGCCCATCGATCACGACCCGCTCGGGCGTGTGGTCGTCGAGCCGCTGCAGGACGGGCGCCGCCTTGTGCGCGGCGTTGACGCCCTGCCAGGCGCGGGCGGTGTGCGCGCGGGCGCCCCTGACCACGATGTCGGCACTGAGGATGCCCTGGCACCCGGCCTCGACTCCGGCGTCGGACGGCTCCATGAGGATCGCCAGGCCGGCCTCCTCGAGCAGCCCGGGCCGGGCTGCGGCGATCAGGCCGAGCCCGTTGCGCTCGCCTGCGACCTCCTCGCACTCGTAGAAGACGTAGGTGAGATCGCGGGCCGGCTCGAAAACGGTGGCGGCCAGCCGCAGGGCCACGGCCACCCCGCCCTTCATGTCGCACGCGCCGAGCCCGTGAATCCGGTCGCCGGCGAGCCGGGACGGCAGGTTTCCGGCGGCCGGAACGGTGTCCAGGTGCCCGGCGATCAGGGCGCGTCCGGGCCGGCCGAGGCCGGTGCGGGCGACGACGGAGTTGCCGATCCGTTCGACGGTGAGGTGCGGCAGGGCGCGCAGGGCGGTGTGCACGGCGTCGGCGATGTCCGCCTCCTGACCGCTTTCGGAGGGCAGGTCGACCAGGGCGCGGGTGAGGGTGACGAGGTCGGCGGTGAGATCGAGGGCGGTCATGCGGGGGCCTGCTCCCGCGGCTGGTCGAGCTTGGAGTGCCGGATGCCGTACAGGCCGTAGATCACCAGACCGGCGGCCATCCACGCGCCGAACGCGATCCAGGTGCCGGCGCCCAGGCTGCCCAGCATGTAGAGGCAGAAGCCGACGCCGAGCAGAGGCGTGACCGGCGAGAACGGCACCCGGAAGGAGCGCGGGGTGTCGGGGCTGCGCCGGCGCAGCAGCACGACCGCCAGGTTGACCAGCATGAACGCGAAGAGGGTGCCGATGCTGGTGGCGTCGGCCAGCCTGCCGAGCGGGACGAGGGCGGCGAGCACGGCGATGAACGCCGAGACGATGACGGTGTTGGCGCGGGGCACGCCGGTGCGGGGGTGCACCCTCGCGAACAGCGGGGGCACGAGCCCGTCCCGGGCCATGGCGAACAGGATGCGGATCTGCCCGTACTGCACGGTGAGCACCACGCTGGTGGTGGCGACGACCGCGCCGACGGACAGCAGGACCGGCCACAGGTTCCCGCCGCCGACGGACCGAACGAGCACCTCGCTGAGCGTGGCCTCGGTCCCCGCGAACTGCTTCCAGGGCATGGCCCCGAGCGCGGCGACCGCGACGAGCACGTACAGGGCGGTGACCAGCACGAGGGACAGGATGATCGCGCGCGGCAGGTCCCGCTGCGGGTTCCGGGCCTCCTCCCCGGCGGTGGAGGCGGCGTCGAACCCGATGTAGGAGAAGAACAGGGAAGCCGCTCCCGCGCTCATGCCGGCGGCGCCGAGCGGGAAGAGGGGGTGGAAGTTCCCGGCGCGGAACGCGGTGAAGGCGACGGCACAGAACAGCACGAGTGCGGCGATCTTGACGCCGACCATGACGGTGTTGGCGACCGCGCTCTCCTTGGCACCGCGCAGCAGGACGACCATGGCGAGGACGACGACGAGGGCGGCCGGGATGTTCAGGGTGCCGCCGGCGCCGGGCGGTGCGCTGAGGGAGTCGGGGAGCGTGACTCCGAAGGTGAGGTCGAGCAGTTCGTTGACGTACTGCCCCCACCCGACGGCGACCGCGGCCACCGAGACGCCGTACTCCAGGATCAGACACCAGCCGCACACCCAGGCGACCAGCTCGCCGAGGGTGGCGTAGGCGTAGCTGTACGACGATCCCGAGCCGGGGATCATTCCGGCCAGCTCGGCGTACGACAGCGCCGAGAACAGGGCGGTGACACCGGCCAGCACGAAGGAGACGACGATCGCCGGCCCCGCTTCCGGCACGGCCTGTCCCAGCACGACGAAGATTCCGGTGCCGAGGGTGGCACCCACGCTCAGCAGCGTCAGCTGGGCCACGCCCATGGTCCGCCTGAGCGGGCTGCCGGCGGCTTCGCCGACGAGGCGCTGCACCGGCTGCCGCCGGGTGAGCCGGTGTGCGCTTGCTCTTTGTGCTGCGGCCTCCGGCCGGGTGCCCACTGTGTCCACCGCGCTGTTCCCTCCGCCTCGGGGTGTTGGCCCTTGATGATGCGGAGGCGGGGGCCCGGCGGGGTGTGCGGATCGGCCAAAGGTGCGGGCCGACGTTTGGCCGGGTGGGCAAAAGGGCGGCTGGGGCAATGTGGCGAGGTGCGGGCGAGTGGGGTCGGTCGCGCAGTTCCCCACGCTCCTTCAGGACGCTGCAGCCGCCGCCCGCTTCAAGACCCGCCGCCGGTCAGCGCAGGGCCTCGGCGACCTCGCGGGCCGCTTCCACCACCCGCTGCCCCACCCGCTCCGGCACGGAGTCCGCGAGCATCACGACGCCCACGCTGCCCTCGACTCCCGTGACCCCGACCAGTGGTGCCGCGGCGCCGCTCGCGCCGGCCTCCAGCTCGCCATGGGTGAGGGTGCACGCGGGCTGCACCGACGGCGACTGACGCGCGGCCAGGATCGCCCTGCCCGCGGCCCCCCGGTCCAGCGGATGCCGGAATCCGGCCCGGTAGGCCACGTGATAGTCGGTCCACGTCGGCTCGACCACGGCGACGGCCAGCGCCTCCGTCCCGTCCACCAGCGTCAGATGCGCCGTCGCCCCGATGTCCTCGGCGAGCGAACGGAGCGCGGGCAACGCGGCCTCCCGCACCAGCGGATGCACCTGCCGGCCCAGCCGCAGCACCCCGAGACCGACCCGGGCCCGGCCGCCCAGGTCACGCCGCACGAGCGAGTGCTGTTCCAGCGTGGCGAGCAACCGGTACACCACGGTACGGTTCACGCCCAGCTTCGTGGACAACTCGGTGACGGTCAGCCCGTGGTCGGTGTCGGCCAGCAGCTTCAGGACGCGCAGTCCCCGGTCGAGCGTCTGAGAGGTCTCCGCGGTCACGACGCCCACTCCTTAGGTGGTGAGGCCGGCGGACCCCTGATCGGCGGATGCGTCGCCGAGTCCCGTCGGCGACGCGCTTCAGAGGCCGCCGATCGGCAGAACGGCCCGGCGGCTCCGGACCTTGTCGCTTCACGGCTGCGCTCCGCGGCGGCGCTGCCACGGGGCGTGTGCGTAGCGGGACAGTAGCGAAGCCGGTTCGCTGAGCGGAAGTCTCAGTCCAGAATCCGGGCAAGACCAGATCCGGCCTGCCTCGGTTCGTCCGGAAACGCACAGGCCCCAGGAACTGACACGCGCCAACTCCTGGGGGTCCGGACCCGGCGGGGGGTCACCGCATCCGCGTGGCCCACTCCTGCACCTTGGCGATCCGCTGCCGCAGCTGCCCCGCCGTGGCCTCGGCGCTGGGCGGTCCCCCGCACACCCGCCGCAGCTCGGTGTGGATCACCCCGTGCGGCTTCCCGCTCTGGTGGACGTACGCACTGACCATCGTGTTGAGCTGCTTGCGCAGCTCCATCATCTCCTTGTGCGTGACCACCGGCCGCCGCTCGGCCGGCAGTTCCAGCAAGTCGGCCTCGCTGTCCGGCTTCTTCCGGCTGTGCGCGATCTGCCGGGCCTGCCGCTTCTGCAGCAGCAGCTGCACCTGCTCGGGTTCGAGCAGCCCCGGGATGCCGAGGTAGTCCTGCTCCTCCTCACTGCCCGGGTGCGCCTGCATGCCGAACTCGGCACCGTCGTACAGCACCCGGTCGAAGACGGCGTCGGACTCCAGCGCCTCGAAGGGCAGCATGTCCTGCTCGCCGGTGTCCTCGTCCTGCTGCTTGTTCGCCTCCTCCATCTCCTTCTCGGATTCGGCGTACGGGTCCTCCTCGCCCTCCTTCTTCGGCTTGTCGAGGGCGTGGTCCCGCTCCTTCTCCATCTCGTTGGCGAAGGTCAGCAGGTCGGGCACGGTCGGCAGGAACACGGACGCCGTCTCGCCGCGCCGCCGGGACCGCACGAAACGCCCGACGGCCTGCGCGAAGAACAGGGGGGTCGAGATGGTCGTGGCGTACACGCCGACCGCGAGCCGCGGTACGTCGACGCCCTCGGACACCATGCGGACGGCGACCATCCAGCGGTCGTTGCTGTCGCTGAACTCGTCGATCCGCTTCGAGGCGCCGGCGTCGTCGGACAGCACGAGCGTGGCCTTCGTGCCCGTGATCTCCCGGATGAGCTTGGCGTAGGCGCGGGCGGAGTCCTGGTCGGAGGCGATGACCAGGGCGCCGGCGTCCGGGATGGCCTTGCGGACCTCGGTCAGCCGCTGGTCCGCGGCGCGCAGCACGCTGGGCATCCACTCACCGCGCGCATCGAGCGCCGTACGCCAGGCCTGGCTGACCGCGTCCTTGGTCATCGGCTCGCCGAGCCGGGCGGCGATCTCGTCCCCGGCCTTGGTGCGCCAGCGCATGTTGCCGCTGTAGGAGAGGAAGATCACCGGGCGGACGACGCCGTCGGAGAGGGCGGAGCCGTAGCCGTAGGTGTAGTCGGCGGCGGACCGCCGGATCCCGGCGTTGTCCTCCTCGTACGTCACGAACGGGATGGGGTTGGTGTCGGACCGGAACGGCGTACCGGTCAGCGCGAGCCGGCGGGTGGCGGGCTCGAACGCCTCCAGGCAGGCCTCGCCCCAGGACTTGGAGTCACCGGCGTGGTGGATCTCGTCGAGGATGACGAGGGTCTTGCGCTGCTCGACGCGGTTGCGGTGCAGCATGGGCCGCACGCCGACACCGGCGTAGGTGACCGCGACGCCGTCGTAGTCCCGGCCGAGCGGGCCGGCGCTGTACTCGGGGTCCAGCTTGATCCCTATCCGGGCCGCCGCCTCGGCCCACTGCTTCTTCAGGTGCTCGGTCGGCGCGACCACGGTCACCTGCTGCACGACGTGGTGGTGCAGCAGCCAGGAGGCGAGGGTCAGCGCGAAGGTCGTCTTGCCGGCGCCGGGCGTGGCGACCGCGAGGAAGTCACGCGGTTGCTCCTGGATGTACTTCTCCATCGCCCCCTGCTGCCAGGCACGCAGCTTGCTGGCGGTACCCCAGGGCGCGCGGCCCGGGAAGGCGGGCGACAGGTGGTGGGAATGGGCGGAGGAGGAAGCGGCGGTGGTAGTCACGGTCTCCGTTTTGTCGGGGCTCGTCTTGGGGCTGGGGCTCGGCTACGTATGACAACCGGGCCACCCTACCGGCGCCGCCTTCCCGTCAACGCCCGGACGAGGCCGCCTCGCCCGCGGGTGGGACCCACGTCACAACCGCCGCAAGCGCCCCGCGATCACCGCAACATCACTGACGTCCCCGGAGGCCACATCGATGACCAGGTCGTACGCGGCGTCCTGATCGACGCCGGCGAGATCCACGCCGTTGAGGGCGAGGAAGGTGGCGGCGGCGAGCGATCTCGGCGATGGCGGTGACGTCGGCGACGGTGAGGTGACGGCTCATTCACCCAGCCTCCGCAGCAGGTCGGCATGGCTGTGCGCGAGTCGCTCGGCCCGGGTGCGGACGAACACCCGCTCCTCGTGCAGATACCGGTGTACGGCCGCCAGCACCGTCTCTTCGGCGCTGCGGCCGGTGGCGTCGGCGAGGTCGTCCACGGCCTGCCGGGTGCCGGGACCGAGGGAGAGGATCAGTTCACGCATGGGGAACACTGAAGCGGCAGAGTCCGCCCGGCGACTGGTTTCCGCAGGTCAGCGGGTTCGCAGCCGGGTCGTCACCCAGGCTCCCGCGAGCGCCACCACCGCCATCGGCAGGAAGACGGCGGCGAAGGCGGCCGGGTGGGCGCCGTCGCCGGCCGTGGCCGTGCTCGCCGCCGCGCTGCCGCCGCCGAGGGCCGCGAAGGCCGCGCCGGCCGCGGCGAGCAGGACGACGTTGGAGAGGGCGTCGGAGATCTGCAGCGCGGCGGAGTTGGCGCCGGCCTCCTGCGGAGCGGACAGCTGGAGCAGCAGCACGCTGGTGGAGGAGATCACCAGGCCCATGCCGAAGCAGCCGAAGCCCCAGGCGACGGCGACGGTCCAGACGGGCACGGAGTGCACGAGCACGCCGGGCGCGGCCGTGATCGCGGCGGCGACCAGCACCATCCCGGCGGTCATCAGCCGTTCCCGGTACGGCTGCACGCGCGGCCGGGACTGCACCCACGAGCCCAGCGCCCAGGTGCAGCCGCCCGCGGCCAAAGAGAGCCCGGCGAGCATCGGGGACAGCCCGCGCTGGGTCACCAGCATCAGCGGGACGAAGGACTCGGCGGCGATGAAGGAACCGGCGGACAGGCCGCGCAGCAGCACGACGGAGGGCAGTCCCCGCTCCGCCCGGTAGGTGCCACGCGGAAGCAGACCGAGGACGGCGGGCACCAGCAGGGCGACACCGGCCAGCCCGGGGAGCGCGGAGAGGGGGTGCAGGTCCTGGGCGGCGTACTGGAGGAGACCGGACCCGAGGGAGATGCCGAGGGCGAGCCGGATCCGCCGCCGGTCGAGGGCCCCCGCACCGGCCTCCCCGTCCACCGGGCCGGACGCCCTGCGCCGTATCTGCGGCAGGGCGAGGGCGAGCGGGAACACCACGAGGACCGGGATGCCGAGGAAGACCCAGCGCCAGCCGAGGTGCTCGGTGACGGCGCCGGAGGCGAGCGGGCCGACCACGGACGGTACGACCCAGCCGGCCGCGAACGCCGCCATGATCGCGGGCCGCAGCCGCTCCGGGTAGGCCCGGCCCACGACGACGTACAGGGCGACGATGACCAGCCCGCCGCCGAGGCCCTGCACGGCCCGGCCGAGGATGAAGACCCACATGACCTGTGCGGTCCCGGCGACGACCAGGCCCGCGGCGAAGGCGCCGATCCCGGTGGTGAGCGCGCCGAGGGGACCGCGCCGGTCGGACCACTGGCCGGCCAGCACCATGCCGAACAGGCTGGTCGTGAAGTACCCGGAGAAGGCGAACGCGTACTGGGCCACACCGTCCAGCTCCCGCGCCGCGACCGGCATGGCGGTCCCGACAGCGGTCGCCTCGAAGGCGATCAGCACCACTACGGAGACGATCCCGACACTGAGCGCCCGGTAGGCCCGGCTCAGCACGCCGCGGTCCTGCTCGACGGGCTTCACGACGGTCGCGTCACGGGATTCGAGGGCACTCATGGTCGCCAGAGTAAGGCGCACAGTGCGGTTTGACCCCTGTCGGTGGTCCCGCTCGCACTGCGACCTAGGTCGTACGCCTCCGGGTCCTTCATGAACGCCGCATGGCAGTCGCGTTGCAGCCCCGCCGCCGCCCTTGAGCAGCCCCGCACCCGCGCCGTAGCGTCACTGCCACGAACACGGCCGTGTGCCCGAGTGGTTCAGGGGCTCGCCTGCAAAGCGAGTTACGTGGGTTCGAATCCCGCCACGGCCTCTTGCGCCTTGAGCAGGCGATGGGAAAGGGCGGCACCCTGTGGGGGGTGCCGCCCTTTTGGTCGCCCGTCTCAGTACGGCGTTCAATCCTCCGGGAAAGCGACGAGGTGAGGTTCGAGCTCACGCCGGGGGTGAAGCAGACACCCGTCATTCGTCTCAGAGCACCCCGCCTGCCTCGTCCTGGAAGGTCTCCGTCCAGTAGTGCCAGGCCGTGGTCGGGAGGGTGGCCGTGGGGTCGACGGCCGACAGAGCGTGGATCATCGCGGCGGCCAGGTGGTCGTACGCCTCCGTGGTCAGTTCGTGGCCGAGGTGTTCGTCGATCGTGCGCTCGTGGTGCAGGAGCCAGAGCGTGAAGGCGAGGGTGGAGACGTCGGTGTTGAGAGGGTAGAGCGTGGCCTCCGGCTCGCTGAAGGTCAGCACCGCGCCCGTTCTGCCGTCGAGCACCAGGCTGTTGTCCTCGACCAGGTGACCGAGGCGGATCAAGTGGTCGGCGTGAGCGGGGAGTTCGTCGACCGGGTAGTCGCCCGTGTGCTCGTCGCAGAAGTACTCGCGGAGCGTCGGCAGGGGGACGTCCGTGTCGGCGTGGAAGAGGACGGCCTCCTCCGGCAGGCCGGTTTCCCGCAGGAAGCGCCGGGTCGGCTCGTGCGTCAGCGTCGCGGGGAAGTCGACCTCTTCGAAGCGGGCCACCCTGCCGTGCCCGAACTCCTGGTCCAGCAGACGCGCCGGGACGTCCAGGGTGAGGCCTGACGTCGTGCCGGGGCCGGCGGCCAGGGAGAGGGGGCGGATCAGGGCCGCCGCCTTCCAGTACGCCGGGACCTCGCCGCCCGCGCCCTCCTCGAAGAGGGAGAGCAGACGGCGGGTCGCCTCCGCCACCGTCTTGGGGCCGTACCGGCCCGCGAGCGAGGCGAAACGGCCGCGCAGTCCCGCCAGTTCCTCGGTCACCGCGGAGAAACGCAGGAGAGTCGCGAGGGAGGGGGCGAAGGGGCGGGGGCGAGGGCGGCCGAAGAGGTAGGCCGTCGTCAGCTCGCCGGTGCCGCCGTCCAGCAGGACGGACTCGCGTCGCATGCCCGCCGGGTGGAGGAGTTCGCCGATCACCAGCCGGTCCCGCAGCTCGTCCGCCACCCGGAACGGGCCGTCCGCGGCGTCGGCGAGCGTGCGCAGGCCGTGCGTGCGGAGCGGGGAGAAGGTCAGCAGACCGGTGTCCGTGGGCAGTCCGGTGCCGCTGAGCAGGCCGCGCGTCGGCGCGTGCGTGACATGGCGGTCCAGTTCCGCCTCGGTCAGCGTGATCGCCGGGGCCCCGGCGTCGGTCGTGCTCATCGCTCCCCCGCGATCCTTCCCCATGACCCAGTACATGACTCGGCGCAGGCCCCGGTACTGCGTGGCCCGGCCGGCTTCCCCACCGCCTCGCACAGTACGCCGCCCCACTGACAACGGCCCTCACGGAGAGGGACGTCCGGCGACCCGCGCCCGTTGCGCCCTGCCGGGATCCCACGCCTCACGTGAAGCGCTCGCCCCCGTCGCCTCCGTCGGTGCCGACGCCTCCGTCGGTGCCGACGCCTCCGTCGGTGCCGTCGGTGCCGCCACGACGAACCGGCTCACTGCGTCGATCACCACGGCGACCTGGCGGCTCGCCGCACTGTCACCACGAGAGCGCGCGGCCCACCACGCCGTC
>NZ_JBEYYJ010000029.1:35776-134132 GCF_040645475.1 Streptomyces sp. NPDC046759
CCGTCACCACCAGAGCGCGCGGCCCACCACGCCGTCACCACCAGAGCGCGCGGCCCACCACGCCGTCACCACCAGAGCGCGCGGCCCACCACGCCGTCACCACCAGAGCGCGCGGCCCACCACGCCGACGCGGTCCACCACGCCGTCCCCACACGAACCGGCCCACGAGAACCGGCCGCCCGCTACGCCGTCACCACCGCCGCCTGCGGACGGATGGGGAGCCGGTTGACCGGGCGGCCGGTGGCCGCGCGGACGGCGGAGGCGATCGCGGCCGGGGCCGTCACGACCGGGACCGCGCTGACCGACTTGGCGCCGAAGGGGGCGACCACGTCCCGTTCCTCGACCAGTTTGACGATCTGGATGTCCGGGGCGTCCAGGGCGGTCGGGAGGGCGTATCCCGTCAGGTCGGGGTGGCGGATCAGACCACGGGGCGTACGGAGGTTCTCCGTGAGCGCGATGCCGACGCCCTGGGTCACGCCCGCCTCGATCCGGGCGGCCAGCTGGGTCGGGTTGAGGATCCGGCCCACGTCCTGGGCGACCGCCAGCTCCACCACCCGGACCGAGCCGAGCTCGATGTCGACGTCGACGACCGCGCGGATCGCGCAGAAGGCCAGACCGACGAAGGCGTCGCCCTGGCCGGAGGCGTTCAGCGGCTCGGTGGGGTGCGGGCGGCACTGGGCCGTCGCCCACAGCTCCTTGCCGTCCATCGCCTCGGTGACGGTCGTGGAGAGCACGCCGTCGTACGAGGTGATCTTTCCGTCGGTGATCTGCAGCAGCTCCGTCGACATGCCGAACTTGTGGGCGAGCGGCTGGAGGAGCTGGGTGCGGACCATCTTCGCCGCCCGCTCGACCGCGCCGCCCGACACCCAGGTGTGCCGGCCCCGGCAGCCCGCACCGGCCGGCGGCTGGTCGGTGTCGACCGGCGCCACGTGGACTTCCTCGATACCGAGGGTCTCCTGCACGATCTGCCGGGCGAGGGTCGTGAAGCCCTGGCCGGTCTCCACGGCCGCGCAGAGCACGGTCGCCACGCCGTCGTGGACCTTCACGGTCGCCGTGGACACCTCGTCGGCGCCCTCCGCGCCGAGCATGTGCACCATGCCCAGGCCGTAGCCGACGCCGCGGCGCACCGCGCCCGGCTCGCCCGCGCCCTCGGGGCCGCCGGGCAGCAGCCACTCGTCCTCGGGCGTGTCCTTGGGCAGGGCGGGCAGCGGGAAGTCCTGGACCGCCTGGAGGAGTTCGGCGACCGGGGCGGGACAGGTCACGGTCTGGCCGATCGGCAGGACGTCTCCCGTCGCCAGGACGTTGCGCAGCCGCAGCTCGGCCGGGTCCAGGCCCAGTTTCTTTGCCAGCTTGTCCATCTGCGCCTCGTAGGCGGCGCACACCTGCATCGCGCCCTCGCCGCGCACATGGCCGGAGGGCGGGTTGTTGGTGCGGACGGCCCAGCCCTCGATGAAGGCGTTCGGGACGACGTACGGGCCGCACGCGAAGGAGACCGCCGCGGCCAGGGCGTCGGAGGAGGTGTCGCCGTACGCGCCCGCGTCCAGCAGGATCTGCGCCTCCACCTTCACCAACTTGCCCTCCGCGTCGGCGTGGTGGCGGTAGCGCAGCAGGGTGGGATGGCGGTGGGCATGGCCGAGGAAGGACTCCTCGCGGGTCGCCGTGAGCTTGACCGGGCACCCGGTCTTCAGGGCGAGCAGGCCGAGCGGGAGCTGGAAGCCCTGGTCCTCGCGGTCGGCGGTGGCGCCCGGCACCCCGGTGACGACGATCTTCACCCGATCCGGGGACAGGCCGTAGCAGGCCGCGGCCGTGTTGCGGTCGGTGTGCGGGTCGGTGGAGGCCAGGTACAGCTCCACACCGCCGTCGGGGCGGGGCACGGCGAGGCCGGCCTCGGCGCCGATCGGGGCCGGGTCCTGGCGCCCTATGCGGTACTGACCCTCGACGACGATCTCGCCGACCGCCGACGGGTCGCCGTGGTGCAGCGGGATGTGCCGGATCAGGTTGCCGTCGGGGTGCAGTGGCTCGGCCTCGAAAGCCTGTTCGGGGTCGATGACCGGGTCGAGCACCTCGTACTCGACGATGACGGCCGCCGCGGCCATCCGTGCGGTGTCCGGGTGGTCGGCGGCGACGGCCGCGATGGGCTCGCCGTGGTGCCGTACGACCTCGGAGGCGAACACCGGCCGGTCGGGCGTGCCGCGGCCGTGGCGCGGCGTGCCGGGCACGTCCTCGTGCGTGATGACGGCCCGTACGCCGGGCATCTCGCGCGCGTGGCTGGTGTCGATGGACACGATGCGCGCGTGCGCGTGCGGGGAGCGCAGGACGGCCGCCCACAGCAGGCCCTCGGCCCACAGGTCGGCCGCGTACGGGAAGGTGCCCTCGGTCTTGGCGCGGGCGTCGGCGTGCGGCAGGGAGGCGCCGAGGCCGTGCGGCAACGCCTCGGACTCGGGGGCGGGTTCCGCGGCGGTGGTCGCCGCGGCGGTTTCGTTGCTCACGCCTGGCCTCCGTCCTGGCCGTAGTGCGGGCCGTGCGGTCCGGGGGTGCCGTGCGGCGGGGTGCCGTACGGGGCGGGCGTGCCGTACGGGTCCGGCGTGTCGTACGGGTCCGGCATGTCGGGGTAGCCGCCGCGAGCGGCCGGCGGCGTGTCGAACGCGCCGGGTGCCTCGAACGCCGACGGGTTGACGCCACCGGCGCCCGGGCCCGCCTGATGAGGAATACGAGCCTCTCCCACGTCCGTCCCGGCGTCCGCGGCGCGCGCCCCTTCGCGTTCGGCGACGACCTCCTTGACGGCCTCCAGGACGCCCCGGTAGCCGGAGCAGCGGCACAGGTTGCCGCACAGCGCCTGCCGGGTCTCGAGTTCGGTCGGCGCGGGGTTGCCCTCCAGCAGGTCGTGCAGCGTCATCGCCATGCCGGGCACGCAGAAGCCGCACTGCACCGCGCCGCACCGGGCGAGGGCGCGCTGCACGTCGGAGGGCTGTCCGTCGGCCGCCAGGCCCTCGACCGTGCGCACCTCGCTGCCGGCCGCGGTGACCGCCGGGACCAGGCAGGAGGCGACCAGGCGGCCGTCGACCTGGACGTTGCAGGCCCCGCACTCGCCCTGGGAGCAGCCGTCCTTGGCGCCCGCGAGGCCCAGCCGCTCCCGCAGCACGTAGAGCAGCGACTCGCCGATCCAGGCGTCGGTGACGGGCCGGTCGGCGCTGTTGACACGCAGGACGTACGAGGCGAGCGGGTGGTCGTCGTGCGGCGGGAGTGGCGCGGCGGCTTCCTCGGTGGGCGCGTCCTCGGCCGCCTGTCGGGCGGCCGAGGCGGTGACGGGGTCCGCGGCGGTGTCCGGCGCCGGGTCCGCCGTGGATGCCGGGGGCTCCTCGAGGTGTCCGTGCTGCGCGGGGGCGCCGGCGGCGGACCCCTCGGGGGTTTCAGGGGCTTCGGGGGCTTCGGGGGCTTCACCGGAGGGTCGCTCGCCGGATTCCCCGTCGGGTTCCGCGGTGGGTCCGCCCTCGGCGGCGGCGCGCGGCGCGCCGGCGGCGGTGTCGGCCGGGTGCGCCGTGACCGCCGTGTCCGCCGCTGTGGCGGCCTGCGGAGTGGCGCCGTGGTGTGCGGGGCCCTCGTGGCTCGCCGGGCCGCGAGCGGGGCCCTCAGGGGCCTGCGCGGCGGCGTGCGCGTCGAGGGGGCCGGGCGCGTCGGCGCGTTCGCTGCGGCGGTCGGCCCGCGCGCGGTCGGCGCCGTCGTGACCGAAGTCCGCGTGAGGGGCCTTGGCCCGGCCCCCGGCGTCGTGACCGAAGTACGGGTGGCCGGTCTCCGGGTGGCCGGACTCCGCGTGGCCCGGTGCGTCGCGTACCGCTTCGGCCGGAACCGCAGCCGAGTGGCCCGTCTCGGCGTGGCCCGCCGGAGCGTGCCCGTACCGCTCCTCGCGCCTGTAGGCCTCCGGAGCCGGCGTGTCGTCGGCGGGGTGGGGGCCGGCCGGCTCGGGCGCGGGAGCGGACCGTCCGTCGGCCGGGCTCTGGCCCCAGGCGGTGCCGGCGCCGTCCGTCGCCCAGGGCGCGGGCGCGCCGCCGGGCAGGGTGGCCGGCGGGGTGCCGCCCCACTGCTCGACCAGGGAGGACGTGGTGAACTCGCCCGACTCGTCCGGAAGGTCACCCCCGGCGACCGGGATCGACCACTGTCCGGTGACGTCGTGCCCGGGCGCGGCCGGGGCCGCCTGCTCGTCGAAGGTCCAGTGCTGCGTCGCACCGGGCTGGTAGGTGAACCGGTCGTCCGCGGCCTGCGTCTGTGCCGCAGCGTTCGGGTCGGGCCACTGGGCGCCGCCCGCGGGCGCGCTCCAGGTGCCCGTCGCCGCCGGGTCGCCGGTGCCTGGCGCGACCGTTATCTGCGGCGGCACATAGCCGTGACCCGGCGCGGCCAGCGGGCTGTCGCCGGACAGCAGGGCGTCGATGCCCCCCTCGGGGAGCTTGACGAAGGCGGTGGCGCCGTCGTCGTAGTCGCCCTGGGGCAGCGGGTCCCAGCGTCCGCCGCCCTGGGGCCTGCCCTCTCCGTGCTGGTCGTCGGTCACGACAGCGCCCTCCCCAGTGCTCGTCGGGCCAGTGCGGCGACGGTGCGCCGCAGGTGCAGTACGGCGGGCGGAAGCGGGGGCACCGAGCCGTCGGGCTCCGGTGCCGGGTCCGGGATGCAGGCCGCGGCGACGTACTCGCCGAAGGCGTTCAGCGCCTCCGGGACGAGGGCGCGGTCGTTGTCCCAGTCGATCAGCTGGGCGACCCACTGCTCGGCCTCCAGGGGCCTGAGCGGCATCGGCGCTATGGCGCCCACGGCGCACCGCACTCCGCGCCGGGCGGGGTCGAGGACGAGCGCGACGGAGGCCAGCGCACGGCCCGGGCCGGTGCGTCCGGTCGCCTTCAGGAAGACCTGCGGGGCGTGCAGCAGCGGCACGCGCACGTAGCCGATGAGTTCACCGCCGCGCAGCATCTCCATGCCGGCCAGCAGGTGCGACACCGGGATCTCCCGGCGGGCTCCGCGCGGGCCCGCGATGATCAGTGTGGCCTCCAGGGCGGCCAGCACCGGCAGCGCGTCGCCCGTCGGAGCGGCCGAGGCGATGTTGCCGCCGAGTGTGCCCGCGTTGCGGATGTGCGGCGGGCCCGCGGCGCGCGCGGCGGCGGCGAGCGCCGGAATCAGGGCCGCGAAGTCGGGGCGGCCCATGCGCGCGTGCGTCAGGCCCGCGCCGAGCAGCGCGTGGCCGTCCTGGTACTGCCAGCCGCGGATCTCGCTGATCCGCCCGAGGCCCACCAGGGCGGCGGGCCTGAGCTGGCCTGAGTTGACGGCGGCCATGAGGTCGGTGCCGCCCGCGACGGGAACGGCCGTGGGCATGGCCACCAGGGCCGCCACGGCCTCGTCCAGCGTCGTGGGCAGCGTGACGGCCTGCGCCGCCTGCGGTGCGTGCGTGGTCAAACCGGCTGCCCCTTCCCGCTGCCCCACCTGGTCCCACCTGTGTGGCCGTACGGTACGTGCTCACAGGGCGGACGTGGCAACTCTGGCACATCTTCGCAAGGGCCGAACGCGGGGGTCCCTTAGGAGGCGTTCGCCCACTTCACCGCCGAGATGGTCCGTTTTCACACGGCATCGCCGATGCGCGCCGATTGACACTCTTCGGTGACCCTGGGAGCGGTTTTCCAGCACTTGTTCGGGACGGCCACCCGGGCGAGGCGGCCACTCCGGCGGGACTGCCACCGGGCGAGGCGGCCACGCGGGCGGGACGGTCACCCGGCCGGCGGCGGACCCTCGATCGGGCGGCCCAGGACACCGGGGCGCTTCTGCCACGGCCGGGGACCGGTGGGCGGCCGGTAGGCGACGCCGAGAGCGTCAAGTCGGGCGTAATGGGCGCCCATACGGCGTTCGAAGCCGGCGAAATCCCGTTCCGCGGGGGCGGGCAGCCGGCTCCAGGCCACCTCGGCGAAGGCCGCGAGCCGGGGGAAGGTCTGGTAGTCCACGCGCGCGGTGTCCTCCATCACCTCGGTCCAGACGTTGGCCTGAGTACCCAGCACATGCCGGGCCTCCGCCTCGGTGAGGTCGGCCGGGACGGGCTCGAACCGGTACACGTCCTCCAGGGTGCGCACGAACCCGATCGGCACGGGTTCGTCCTCGCCCGGCGCCTGACGGTGGTCCAGATAGACGTACTGCTCCGGGCACATGACGACGTCGTGCCCGGCCCGCGCGGCCGCGATCCCGCCGCCGTAACCGCGCCAGGACGACACCGCGGCCCCCTCGGCGAGCCCGCCTTCCAGAATCTCGTCCCAGCCGATGAGCCGGCGCCCGCGCGCGGCGAGCCAGGCGTCGAAGTGGCCGATGAACCACGACTGCAGTTCGTCCTCGTCGGCGAGACCGAGTTCCGCGATCCGGTTCTTCGCCGTCACGGATCCGGTCCACTGCTCCTTGCGGCATTCGTCACCGCCGACATGGATGAACTCCGCGGGGAAAAGCTCCAGGACCTCCTCGAACACCCCCTCGTAGAAGCGCAGGGTGGCGTCGGTCGGGGCGAGCACGTTGGCGGAGATCCCCCAGTTGTCCCAGACGTCCAGGGCGGTGGTGTCGACGACGTCGGTATTGCCGAGTTCCGGGTACGCGGCGATGGCGGCCTGCGAATGGCCCGGTACGTCGATCTCCGGGACGACGGTGATATGCCGCTCGGCGGCATAGGCGACGATCTCCCGGATGTCGTCCTGGGTGTAGTAACCGCCGTGCGGTTTCTCCTCCCAGAACGGCGAGGCCCGGTGACCGAATTTCGTCCGCGCCCGCCAGGAGGCGGTTTCGGTCAGTTTCGGATACCGCTCGATCTCGATCCGCCAACCCTGGTCGTCGGTCAGATGGAAGTGGAAGACGTTGAGTTTGTGCGCGGCCATCAGGTCGAGATAGCGCAGCACGCCCTCCTTGGGCATGAAGTGCCGCGCCACGTCGAGCAGAAGACCGCGCCACCGGAAGCGGGGGGCGTCGTGGATGGTGACGGCGGGAAACTCCCACTCGGTGCGGCCGGTGACCGGTGCGCGCCGGAAGGCCTCCGGGCCGAGCAGCTGCCGGAAGGTCTGGGCGCCCCAGAACAGGCCGGCCTCGCTCGCTCCGTCGATGGCGATGAGGTACCCGTCGGCGCACAGCCGGTAGCCCTCGTCGCTGCCGAGTTCGCCGGCCAGCGAGGGGATGATCCGCAGCAGGATGCGGGAGCCGCTGTCCCGGTTCGGGGCCAACGGCAGCCCGGTCGCGGCTCCGACGGTCGTCCGCAGCCAGCGCGCGACCCGGTCGGTGCCCTCGGTGGCGTCGATCTCGGTGCCCGCGTCGATGACGTGTCCGGTGCCGCCGCCCGGCAGGGAGGCCGTCACGCGGCTCGGCGCCGGGATCAGCGCCACGTCGGGTTCCGGGAAAAGGGATGGTTCGCTCATGCCGCCCGTCGCACCTCCGCACAGCGTTGCACGTCGTGCAACGACCGTTCCGCTCCGCACAAACCGCTAGGGAGGCTACGGAGTCCGGCGACGGCCGACAAGAGGTCTGGACCTCTTCGAGCCGCCCGCCGTGCGGGGCTGCCGGCCACTCGCCCGGCCAGGGCATGCCGAAGGCCCCGGTGGACGCCGAAGCGCGCCGGGGCCCGCAGGTCGGGCCAGGGGCGGATCCCCTACTTGTCGCCGCCCTTGTCCTCGCCGCCGCTGCCCATGGACTCGTAGATCTCCTTGCACATGGGGCACACGGGGTACTTCTTCGGGTCGCGGCCCGGCACCCACACCTTGCCGCACAGCGCCACGACGGGGGTGCCGTCGAGGGCGCTCGCCATGATCTTGTCCTTCTGGACGTAGTGGGCGAAGCGCTCGTGGTCACCGTCGCCGTGGGACACCTGCGGCGTCGGCTCTACGAGGGTCCCCGTACCAGTCCCGCGCTCGGGCTCGAGAGTGCTCATAAGCCCCAGGGTACTGAAGCCCCCCGGTATCAGTTGAGCGACGGGTCGTCCGGATACGTGGCCACCATCGCCAGCTCGTTGCGCTGGCGGCGCAGGACCTCGCGCCACAGTCTCTCGGGGGCCGGTGAGGAGACGTCCCCGGGCTCCGACTCGACCACGTACCAGGCGCCCTCGACCAGCTCGTCCTCCAGCTGACCGGGGCCCCAGCCGGCGTACCCGGCGAAGATCCGCAGGGATCCGAGGGCCGAGGCGAGCAGCTCCGGCGGGGCCTCCAGGTCGACGAGACCGATCGCGCCGTGCACCCGGCGCCAGCCCAGCGGGGCGAGGTCGCCGTTCGCACCGCCCGGGATGACCGCGACACCGAGCGCCGAGTCCAGCGAGACGGGCCCGCCCTGGA
Source organism: Streptomyces sp. NPDC046759 (assembly GCF_040645475.1). Taxonomy (NCBI): domain Bacteria; kingdom Bacillati; phylum Actinomycetota; class Actinomycetes; order Kitasatosporales; family Streptomycetaceae; genus Streptomyces; species Streptomyces sp. NPDC046759. The sequence continues at coordinate 44,095 of NZ_JBEYYJ010000029.1, forward strand.
AGACCACACCGGGCTCGCCGGCGAGGTCGGCCCAGCCTTCCAGGATGTCGCCCACGTCCACCGGGGTGGGGCGGTTGAGGACGACACCGAGGGAGCCCTCCTCGTCGTGGTCGAGAAGGAGCACCACCGCGCGGTCGAAGTTCGGGTCCGCCAGGGCGGGAGTGGCCACGAGCAGCCGCCCTGTGAGCGAGGACACCTCGGTCATGCCAGACATGATCCCGCATCTTCCCCTTCGGTGGGGAGCCAATCGGGGTGCGGGAGTGAACGCAGCTCAGGGAGCACGGGGGCGTCATGGGCGCACGTCGTGCCCGGTGACCCCATGTGCCCGATTGGCAGCGGTTCGTGTTGTGACACAGCTTTGACGTGGCTGGGTCGTACTTGGGCTTACGGACGGGGGGTAATCGGCGATTACGCTGTCTCCCCGGCCCCTGCGCACAGTGATCGGCCGCAGCCACCCCCTGCCCAACTCATCGGAACGCGAGATACATGACCGTCAACGACGATGTCCTGCTTGTCCACGGCGGAACCCCGCTGGAGGGCGAGATCCGTGTCCGCGGTGCGAAGAACCTCGTACCGAAGGCCATGGTCGCCGCCCTGCTGGGCAGCGCGCCGAGCCGACTGCGCAACGTTCCCGACATCCGTGACGTGCGGGTCGTCCGCGGCCTGCTCCAGCTGCACGGGGTGACGGTCCGCCCGGGCGAGGAGCCTGGCGAGCTGGTGCTCGACCCGACGCACGTCGAGAGCGCCAACGTGGCTGACATCGATGCCCACGCGGGCTCCAGCCGTATCCCGATCCTGTTCTGCGGTCCGCTGCTGCACCGCCTCGGGCACGCGTTCATCCCGGGCCTCGGCGGCTGTGACATCGGCGGCCGGCCCATCGACTTCCACTTCGACGTGCTGCGGCAGTTCGGCGCGACCATCGAGAAGCGCGCGGACGGCCAGTACCTGGAGGCCCCGAAGGGCCTGCGGGGCACGAAGATCCGGCTGCCGTACCCGTCCGTCGGCGCGACCGAGCAGGTGCTGCTGACGGCCGTACTCGCCGAGGGCGTCACCGAGTTGTCCAACGCGGCCGTCGAGCCGGAGATCGAGGACCTCATCTGCGTGCTGCAGAAGATGGGCGCGATCATCGCGATGGACACCGACCGCACGATCCGCATCACCGGTGTGGACAAGCTCGGCGGTTACACCCACCGCGCCCTGTCGGACCGCCTGGAGGCCGCGTCCTGGGCGTCGGCGGCGCTCGCGACCAACGGCAACATCTACGTCCGCGGCGCCCAGCAGCGCTCGATGATGACGTTCCTGAACACCTACCGGAAGGTGGGCGGCGCCTTCGAGATCGACGACGAGGGCATCCGCTTCTGGCACCCCGGCGGCCAGTTGAAGTCCATCGCGCTGGAGACGGACGTGCACCCCGGTTTCCAGACCGACTGGCAGCAGCCGCTGGTGGTGGCCCTGACCCAGGCCACGGGTCTGTCCATCATCCACGAGACGGTGTACGAGTCCCGGCTCGGCTTCACCTCCGCGCTGAACCAGATGGGCGCGCACATCCAGCTCTACCGCGAGTGCCTGGGCGGCTCCGACTGCCGCTTCGGCCAGCGCAACTTCCTGCACTCGGCGGTGGTCTCCGGCCCGACCCGGCTGCAGGGCGCCGACCTGGTCATCCCCGACCTGCGCGGCGGCTTCTCGTACCTGATCGCGGCGCTGGCGGCCGAGGGCACCTCGCGCGTCCACGGCATCGAACTGATCAACCGCGGCTACGAGAACTTCATGGAGAAGCTCGTCGAACTCGGCGCGAAGGTCGAACTGCCGGGCAAGGCGCTCGGCTGAGTTCCGCTACGGCGATGGGGCGGCACCCGGTGTTCCGGGTGCCGCCCCATCGTCGTTGTTCAAAGGTTCCCCACGCCGTCCCGTCGGCACGGGGACGGCAAGGTCACTTGCCCTTCGCCGCTTCCTTGAGCTTGGAGCCCGCGGTGACCTTCACGCTGTATCCGGCGGGGATGTTGATCGGCTCGCCGGTCTGCGGGTTGCGCGCGGTGCGAGCGGCACGGTGGGTGCGCTCGAAGGTCAGGAAGCCGGGGATGGTGACCTTCTCGTCGCCCTTGGCGACGATCTCGCCGACGGTCTCGGCGAACGCGGCCAGCACGGCGTCGGCGTCCTTGCGGGTCACCTCGGCGCGGTCGGCCAGCGCGGCCACCAGCTCACTGCGGTTCATGTTGTTACTCCCGTGTTTTTCTTGCCGTTGGGGTGTGCCACGCGGCGGATACGCCCGAGGCACTGCGATGCCGATGCGCTCGCGCCCAGGGAGGCATCCTGCCCCTACCTGCGGCGGTAAAGCCAATCCGGCACCCGTAGGAGTCGTGAGAACACCCTGGGGAGTCACACGAAGAGCGCCCGCTCGGCGTCACCCTAGAGCGCGCCCGGCGTCGCCTGGTTCCACGACGCGCCGGTGCTGGGGCCGCCGTGGTGATCCTTACAGCCTCTGCACAGTACGGCACGCCGTCACCATGCCGACGCCCGGCCGCCCCTTTCCCTTCACCCGGCCGGGGCGGGCGCCCCGTCGACCAGGCCGGGGGCCGACGCGAACCGAAGCCTGGTGCCGCCCTGGCCGAAGCCGAACGTGCCGGGCCGGGCCGGGCCACCGACCACACAGCCGGAGCCGGGCCACCGCCCCCACCACCGAGAGCGGTGCAGCCACGCCACAGCCCCCGCCGAGACCGGTCCGACCGAATCCGCCGTCCCCGCCGGGGCCGGTGCGCGGCCGGCTGACCGCCCGCGACGAAGCCGGTGCACCCGACCGCCCCCACACGACCGGACCGACACCCACCGAGGCCGGCACGACCGGGCCAACCGTCCCCACCGAGACCGGTGCGACCGCGCCCACAGCGCCCGCCGGGACCGGTGCGACCACGTCCACACAACCCCCGCCAAGGACCGGCGCGGGGCCAGCCGACCGCCCGCAACGGACCGGCGCTCACATCAGACCGGTGCCACCGGACCACGGCCCCCACCGAGACCGGTGCCACCGGATCACAGCCCCCACCGAGACCGGTGGGACCACGCCCACACGACCACCCCCGCCAAGGGTCGGCCGGTCCCCCGGACACTGTGCCGTGGGGACCGGTGCGCACAGGGCGCCGTCCCGGCCGGAGCGGGGAGCGGGCCGCTGTGCCTAGGCCGTCGCCCCCGCCGCCTTCGCAGCCTCGCGGACCGCGCCGGCGACGGCGCCCGCGACCTTGTCGTTGAAGACGCTCGGGATGATGTAGTTCGGGTTCAGCTCGTCCTCGGTCACCACGTCGGCGAGGGCCTGCGCGGCGGCGAGCATCATCTCGGTGTTGACGGTGCGGGACTGGGCGTCCAGCAGGCCGCGGAAGACACCCGGGAAGACCAGCACGTTGTTGATCTGGTTCGGAAAGTCGGAGCGGCCGGTGGCCACCACGGCCGCCGTCTGCCGGGCGATCGCGGGCTCCACCTCGGGGTCGGGGTTCGCGAGCGCGAACACGATGGCGCCGTCGGCCATGGCGGCCACGTCGTCGCCGTCGAGGACGTTCGGGGCGGAGACGCCGATGAAGACGTCGGCGCCGCGCACGGCCTCCTTCAGGGTGCCGGTGAGACCCTCGGGGTTGGTGTTGTCGGCGATCCAGCGCAGCGGCGAGTCGGCCGGCGCGTTCACCAGGTCCTCGCGGCCGGAGTGGACGACGCCGTGGATGTCGGCGACGACGGCGTTCTTCACGCCCGCGGCGAGCAGCAGCTTGAGGATGGCCGTGCCGGCGGCGCCGGCGCCGGACATGACGACCCGGATGTTCTCGATGGCCTTGCCGGTGACGCGCAGGGCGTTGGTCAGGGCGGCGAGGACGACGATGGCGGTGCCGTGCTGGTCGTCGTGGAAGACGGGGATGTCGAGGGCCTCGCGCAGACGGGCCTCGATCTCGAAGCAGCGCGGCGCGGAGATGTCCTCGAGGTTGATGCCGGCGAACCCGGGGGCGATCGCCTTGACGATCTCGACGATCGCGTCGGTGTCCTGGGTGTCCAGGCAGATCGGCCAGGCGTCGATGCCGGCGAAGCGCTTGAAGAGGGCCGCCTTGCCCTCCATGACCGGCAGGGCCGCCTTGGGGCCGATGTTGCCGAGGCCGAGCACGGCGGACCCGTCCGTCACGACCGCAACGGAGTTGCGCTTGATGGTGAGGCGGCGGGCGTCCTCGGGGTTCTCGGCGATGGCCATGCAGACGCGGGCCACACCCGGCGTGTAGACCATGGACAGGTCGTCACGGTTGCGGATGGGGTGCTTCGACGCCATCTCGATCTTGCCGCCGAGGTGCATCAGGAACGTACGGTCGGAGACCTTGCCGAGGGTGACGCCCTCGATGCCGCGCAGCTTCTCGACGATCTCCTCGGCGTGGGCCGTGGAGGTGGCCGCGATGGTGACGTCGATACGGAGCTTCTCGTGGCCGGACGCGGTGACGTCGAGGCCGGTCACCGAGCCTCCGGAGGACTCCACGGCGGTGGTGAGCTGCGAGACGGCGGTTCCGCTCGCGGGCACCTCCAGCCGGATGGTCATCGAGTAGGAGACGCTGGGCGCCGTTGCCATGGCCGACTTCCTCTGCTTTCACCGTGTCGCGAGTTGTGCCGTCCGATCGTCGCACCTACCGCGGAGTACGTGGTAGTCGCCCTGGATTGCGGACGTTTTGTTCATGAGCGGTGCCTGATTTCGGAAAAGTACTTCCACCATACGAGAATCGATCAGGCGGGAAAAGAGGCGCACCTCCCAAAGAAAGAGACCCACGTCACTTCCGTGACGTGGGTCTCCCTACGCTCATGACACCGACCCGCCATGCTCGCCTCGCGGCAAGTGGTCCCTCTGAGGGACGAAGGTTGGGCCCGGGGGCTTGGATCGGGCCGGTGCCACACCAAGGCTAACAAACCGTGGCCGTACGGCCATTCCCGTGCCGGATGTTCACAGGAAAGTTCAGTCCCGCAGCAGGTCCGGCACTCCGGCCGCGTCGGGCTCGTCCCGCTCCCCCGACACCACCGTCAGCTGCTGGGTGGCCCGGGTGAGGGCCACGTAGAGCACGCGCAGGCCCGCCGGGGACTCGTCGGCGATCTCCGCCGGCGAGACGACGACGGTCGCGTCGTACTCCAGGCCCTTGGCCTCCAGGCTGCCGAGCGCCACCACCCGGTCCCCGAGCCCGGCCAGCCAGCGCCGGGCCTCCTCGCGCCGGTTCATCGCGACGACCACGCCGACCGTGCCGTCCACCAGCTCCAGCAGCCGCGCAGCCTCCGCCCGCACGGTGGCCCCGAACGACCTGCCGGCCACGGTGAAGCGCGGCTCGATCCCGGTCGACCGCACGGCTCTGGGCGCCTCGGAGCCGGGCATGGCGAGCGCCAGCACCTTGGCGGCCAGCTCGGCGATCTCCGCGGGGTTGCGGTAGTTCACGGTGAGCTGGAAGCGGCGCCGGGGCCGGGTGCCCAGCGCCTCGTCGCGGGCCTCGGCGGCCTCGTCCGGATCGGACCAGGAGGACTGGGCAGGGTCCCCGACGACCGTCCAGGTGGCGTGCCGGCCGCGGCGGCCGACCATGCGCCACTGCATCGGCGTGAGGTCCTGCGCCTCGTCCACGATGACGTGCGCGTACTCGGTGCGCTCCTGTGCCAGCCGCTCGGCCCGCTCCCGCTGGCTCTCCTCGCGCACCGGCATCAGCTCCTCCAGGCCGGTGAGCTGGTCCAGCGGATCCAGCTCGCGCTTCCTGCGCGGCCGGGCCGGCGCACCGAGGATCGACTGGAGTTCGTCGAGCAGGGCGATGTCGTGGACCGAGTACCCGTCCCGCTGGAGCGAGCGGACGACCTTGCGGATCTCGCCCGGGTTAAGGATCCGCCGGGCCCACCGGCCGAGCCGCCTCTCGTCGGCCATCGCGGCGAGCACCGCCTTCGGCGTCAGCTCCGGCCACCAGGCGTCGAGGAAGGCGAGGAAGGCATCCTCACCGGAGACGTCCTCGTCGAAGGAGGAGCGCAGCTCGGCGGCCAGCTCGGGGTCGGTGTGCCGGGCGGCCGCTCCGGACTTGGCCCACAGGGCGTCCAGCAGCAGCCTGCGGGCGCGTGGGCGCAGCAGGTTCACGGGGGCGGTGCCGCCGAGGGCGGTACGGCGGATACGTTCCAGCTCCTGCGCCTCCAGCTCCAGCCGGCGTCCGAAGGCGACGACTCGGAGACGGGACGGGGGGCCGTCGAGGGCCCGCGGTGCGCCGTCCCCGGTGCCGTCGGTGTCGGCGGTGTCGGCGCCCAGGGCGAGCTGCCGCACCGCGCCCGTGCCGGCCGGCCCCAGTTCCAGGGCGCCCCGCGCAGCCTTGCGCAGCACCTTCAGCATCCGGTACGAGCCCTTGGCGCGGGCCACCGACGGGGAGTCGTAGAGCGTGGCCTCGGCGCCGTCGACAAGCGAGCCGATGGCGCGGATGGCGACCTGGCCCTCCTCGCCGAGCGAGGGCAGCACGCCCTCGGTGTAGGCCACGAGCAGGGGGGTCGGGGAGACGATCAGGATGCCGCCCGCGTAGCGGCGTCTGTCCTGGTAGAGGAGATAGGCGGCCCGGTGCAGGGCGACGGCGGTCTTGCCGGTGCCCGGGCCGCCCTCCACCTGGGTGACGGAGGCGGCGGGGGCCCGGATGACCAGGTCCTGTTCGGCCTGGATGGAGGAGACGATGTCCCGCATGGTGTGGCTGCGGGCCTGGCCGAGCGCCGCCATGAGGGCGCCGTCGCCGATGACGGGCAGTTCGCGGCCGTCGAGGCGGGCGGTCAGCTCCGGCCGCATCAGATCGTCCTCGACACCGAGGACCCGGCGCCCCTTGGACCGGATGACACGGCGCCGTACGACCCGGCCGGGATCCACCGGCGTGGCCCGGTAGAAGGGGGCGGCGGCGGGCGCCCGCCAGTCGATGACCAGCGGCGCGTAGTCCTCGTCGAGCACTCCGATGCGCCCGATGTGCAGGGTCTCGGCGATGTCGGCGGTGTTGTCGTCCCGCACCGCGCCTTCCGCGGGCTCGACGGCCGTGTAGGCCCCGTCGGGCCCCTTCTTGCCGTCCTTGCCGAGCAGCAGGTCGATGCGGCCGAAGAGGAAGTCCTCGAACTCGTTGTTGAGCCGGTTCAGGTGGATGCCGGCCCGGAAGACCTGAGCGTCCCGCTCGGCCAGCGCGCCCGGAGTGCCGACCTGGCCGCGCTTGGCCGCGTCGTTCATCAGGAACTCGGCCTCGTGGATCTTCTCCTCCAGCCGCCGGTACACCCTGTCCAGGTGTTCCTGCTCGACGCTGATCTCCCGGTCACGGACGGAATCGTGTGCGTCGTGTACCGAGCCGACCGCGGACTGCTGAACCTGAGCGGCCACCTGGCCCCCTTCTGACGTGCTGGGCAGCCGTCAACCGTACGCGAAGGGGGCCCGCGGAAGCTACGCGTTCACCTGGACCAGCTTCTTCCCGTCGAAGGTCACGACCTCGAAGTGGTCGATCTCGTTCGGCTTGAAGGCTGCGGCTCCGCCGATGTAGAGCGGTTTCTTCGCCTCCTCGACCTTGGCGTTCGGAATGCCGTATCCATGGTTCGGCACGGACCAGGAGGACATCGTCACCCGCTGCCCGTTCTTCGCGACGAGCACCAGGGAGCACCTCAGCGGGCCCGTGGCGTTCTTCAGCTCCAGGACCGCCTGGGTACCCCAGTCCTTCTGCTCCATACCGACGGTTGCGCTGACGTGGGACGACGGATCCGTCGCCGCCTTCTTGTCGGGCATGGCGTCGAAGGTGGTCTGCGCCGAGGACGCGGTGGTCTGGCTGCTGCCCCCGTCCGAGCCGCCGTTCACCGCCACCGCGGCGAGCGGTCCGGCGATGATCAGGGCGGCCGCCGCCGCGATCATGTAGAAGCTGCGCCGGCGCTTCTGGGCGCGCTTGTCGGCGACCTCGTCGACCAGTTTCTCCACCAGCCGCGGGCTGGGCTTGGCGGACAGCGACTCGCCGATCGAGGGGCTGCTGCCGGAGCCCGGCAGATCCGCGAGGGCGGCCAGCATCGGCTCCATACCGGCCAGCTCGTCCAGTTGCTGGGCGCACCACTCGCAGCCGGCGAGATGAGCCTCGAAAGCGGTTGCCTCGGCGTCGTCGAGGATCCCGAGGGCGTAGGCGCCGACGGTCTCGTGCTCGCTCGGCACCGAAGATCCCGGACTGGGGTTCATGGGGCCAGACATACCCGGACCACCCGGTCCGAATCCCTGCATCCCCCCGTATCCACTGCTCATCACGCCGTCACCCCCCGCTCCTCCAGTGCCAGCTTCATCGACCGCAGGGCGTAGAACACCCGAGAGCGCACCGTGCCGCTGGGTATGCCCAGCGTCTCGGCCGCCTCATTGACCGTACGCCCCTTGAAGTACGTCTCGACGAGCACCTCCCGGTGGGCCGGGGTCAGGTCGTCGAGCGCGTCCGACAGCGTCATCAGCCACAGCGCCTTGTCGATCTCGTCCTCCGCGGGGATGACCTCCAGCGGCGACGGATCGACCTCCTGCGGCCGGGCCTGCCGGCTGCGGTGGCCGTCGATGACGATGCGGCGTGCGACCGTCACCAGCCAGGGGCGTACCGATCCGGTCGCCCGATTGAGCTGACCGGCGTTCTTCCAGGCACGGATGAGCGTTTCCTGTACGACGTCCTCGGCGCGCTGCCGATCACCGGCGACCAGCCGCAGGACATACGCGAGCAAGGGTCCGGCGTGCTCTCGATACAGCGCACGCATCAGCTCCTCATCTGGTTCCGAGGGCTGTGAGGACATGCGATGTCGGGCCCTCGATCCACGTTCATTGGCCACGGCCGCATCCTTGCGCACGCCCACCTCCGGTGTCCGGGGGTTCCCCCAGTCGGTCGCTCGCCCACCCGTACGGAAGAAGGAGCCGCGATGTTCAAACGGAGGTGACAGTTTTCTCGGGAACGACGTGACGAGCGGGACATGCGCACACAATCCCACCGGCCGATCTTTACAATTCAGACACATCGCCGGGAGCGGCTCGCGATCCCCGTGTAACGGGCACTCAAACCTGGTGTTACGGAAATCACGCCCTCGTGACCGCGGCGCGCCGCCGGTGCCGGGCCACCCGCTCCCGGTTCCCGCAGACCTCGCTGGAACACCACCGCCGGCGCCGGCCGCGGGACGTGTCGAGGTAGACGAGCGGGCAGTTGTCGCCCTCGCACTCCCGCAGGGCCGCCCGTGCGACCGGATCGGTGAGCAGCTCCACCGCGTCCCGGGCGACGAGCGCGAGCAGCCCCGCGCCCGTCGCAGGGCCGGCCAACTCCCGCACCAGGCACCCGCCGTCCCCTCGTACGGCACGCAGGGCCGGGGGCGCGGAGCGGGCGACCTCGTTGACCCGCCCGAGCGCCCGCGCGTACGAGGGTGTGTCCGTCGCCCTGCCGCCCCGCACCAACTGCCCGAGGTGCGCGCGCAGTTCCCGGAACCCGACGAGCCAGGAGGCGTCGGCGTGGGTCAGCTCCGTACCCTCGGGCACCAGCCCGGCCCCACCGATCCACGCGCACAACGCGCCGACTCCGTCCAGCCGTTCGGACGGATGCGTGGTCGCGAGGAGGTCGAGGCAGATCCGTCCGGCGTCGAACCGCAGCTCGTACGGGGTCGTGGCCGTACCCAGTGCCATGTGCCTGTCACCGCCTAGGCAGGAACCGTGGGGGCTCTTCCCTTCACAGTGCCTGCCCGCGGGCGCGGCCGGAACCCCTCGTACCACCTGGACGCACGCGTATGCGCACGCGCGCCTCGGGCATGTCCGGCGGGAGGGGTCCCCCGGTTGGCTGGAGACATGACGAACACAACGCTCACGGCGGCGACGGCGCCCACGACGACCACGCACGGCAGGGCCGCCGTCCTGATCGCGGCCACGGTCACCACGGGCCTGGGCGCCGGCGTCTTCTACGTCTTCGCCTGCGCGGTGATGCCGGCCCCGGCCCACAGCGTCGACCGCACCTATGTCGAGGTCATGCGGAACATCGACACCGTGATCCAGAACCCGGTGTTCTTCCTGAGCTTCATGGGGGCGCCGGCGCTGACGGCCCTGTCGGCGTGGCAGCTGCGCACAACGCCCTGCGCCCGCTGGGTCCGGGCGGCCCTGGCGGCGTACGCCCTGGTCCTCCTCGTCACGATGACGTTCAGCATCCCGCTGAACAACGCCCTGGCGGCCCAGGGTGACCCCGCCCGGCTGCGGGAGCAGTTCGAGGGCCCCTGGGTGGCGTGGAACGCGGTGCGGGCGCTGGGCTCGACGCTGGGGCCCTCGCACTCCTCGCCCGCGCGCTGATGCTGTACGGCCGCCCCGCCCGCGCCGCGTAGTTCAGGCGGACCCGGGTGTCCGGCGAAGGACCAGGGAGAGGAAGCCGAAGGAGTCCCGGTAGACGTGCAGCCACTCGGCGCGACGGGCCGTGGCCGTCGCGAGGACCTGTGCGCTGTCCGGATCGTCCGGGTGGTCCAGGGCCCATGCGGCCAGCGAACCCCAGCAGGCCCATTCGTACTCGTCCAGCTCCTGACGCGTGCTGACATGACCGTCGACCGGGGTCCAGCCGTCGGCGACGACACGGTCCACGGTGGTCGCCAGGTCGGTGAAGTCTCCGAGCATCTCGACGGCCTCCTGCGACGGGGGCCGTTCCCAGAACCCGTCACCGATCAGGACACAGCCGCCGGGAGCCAGGTGCCTGCGGGCCGCGGCCAGGGTGGGAAGCAGACCGCCGAAGGCGTGCGCGGCGCCGAAGCTGAGGACCACGTCGAACGGCTCGGCCGGCACGAACTCCTCGGCCTTCAGGTGGTGGAGGACGAGACGGTCGCCGACGCCGAGGTCCTGGGCCGCGGCGGCCGCCTGAGCCAGGGAGTCCGCGGAGACGTCCACGCCCTCGGCGCGCACATCCGGTCGTGCGGCCAGGGCCCGCAAAAGCCATTCCCCTGTGCCGCAGCCGAGGTCGAGCACCCGCTCGTCACCCCGGGGTAGGCCGCGTTCCAGCAGCCTGCGCACCGAGTCGTCGGCGAGCGGGGACTTGATCGGATGCTCATGATGAGAGATCCGCGACACCTGTTCACGATTCACCCGTGCAGCGTGCCAACCACGGGGGACGGACGCATCTCATTTAGACGTCCGCGTACTTGGCGTCCGTCGCCGGGTCCAGGGCGAGCCGGTAGCCGCGCTTCACCACCGTCTGGATCAGCTTCGGGGCGCCGAGGGCCGTGCGCAGCCGGGCCATCGCCGTCTCCACCGCGTGTTCGTCGCGGCCCGCGCCGGGCAGGGCGCGCAGGAGGTCTGCCCGGGGCACCACCCAGCCCGGGCGGCGGGACAGGGCCCGCAGCAGGGACATCCCCGCCGGGGGGACCGGCTTGAGGGCTCCGTCGACGAGGACCGCGTGGCCGCGGATCTCCACCCGGTGGCCGGCGATCGGCAACGCACGGGAACGGCCGGGGAGTTCCTGGCACAGGAGCTGGACCAGGGGACCCAGACGGAAGCGCTCCGGCTGGACCGTGTCGACGCCCTGCGCCTGCAGCGGCAGCGCGGTGACCGGGCCCACGCAGGCCGCGAGGACGTCGTGGGAGAGGGCCGACCGCAGGTCGGGCAGCAGGCCTCGGTCCTCCGCCCGTGACAACAGCGACGCCGCCGCGGGGGCGCTCGTGAAGGTCACCGCGTCCAGGGAGCGGGAGACCGCCGCGTCCAGGAGGCGGTCCAGCGGGGTGATGTCCTCCGGGGACATCCAGCGGTAGACCGGGACCGGGACCACCTCCGCTCCCCCGGCCCGGAGGGATTCGACGAACCCCGGGAGGGGTTCGCCGTGCAGCTGTACGGCGATGCGGCGGCCGTCGACGCCTTCCTCCAGCAGGCGGTCCAGGACCTCGGCCAGGGACTCGGACGAGGGGGACCACTCCTCCGTCAGGCCCGCCGCGCGGATCGCCCCCTTGACCTTCGGGCCCCTGGCCAGCAGTTCGGCACCACGCAGCCGGCCGAGCAGCCGCTCGCCGAGACCCCAGCCGTCGGCGGCCTCGATCCAGCCGCGGAAACCGATCGCGGTGGTGGCCACGACCACGTCCGGCACCTGGTCGATGATCTCCTTGGTCGAGGCGAGGAGTTCGCCGTCGTCGGCGAGCGGCACGATCCGCAGGGCAGGCGCGTGCAGGACGGCGGCACCGCGCCGCTGGAGCAGCGCGCCCAGCTCCTCGGCCCGCCGCGCGGCGGTGACGCCCACGGTGAAACCGGCGAGCGGCCCGTGCTCGGACCGCCCGGCTTGCTGCTCTTCGTCGTACATGGGGCTCTCCTAGCTGACCGGCACGCGAACGAGCGTGTCAACGGCGCGTGACAGGCTCGGTTCGGGTCGATGTCACCGGTGTTACGTCACACTTCCGCGTAGCTGAGCTGCGCCTTCGCCTCGGAAGCGGCAACTGCCACAGTTTCTCCCGCCGGGCGGCGAAGGTATACGGCCCACGTCACCGCGAAGCAGAGGCCGTAGAAGGCGAGGAAGGCGACGAACGCGCCGGTGCCGGAGCCGTAGGACAGGAAGGACTGGCGGAAGGCGAGGTTGATGCCCACCCCGCCGAGCGCGCCGGCCGCGCCGATCAGCCCCATGGAGGCACCGGACAGACGACGGCCGTGGGCCACGGCCTCCTCTCCCGTCAGGCCCTTGGCCAGGGCCTTGGCCTGGAAGATGCCAGGGATCATCTTGTACGTCGAGCCGTTGCCGAGCCCGCTGAGCACGAACAGGACGACGAACACGGACACGAACAGCGGCAGCGACTTCTCCTGGCTCGCGACGATCAGGACGGTCGTGGCGGCGGCCATGGCGATGTAGTTCCACAGGGTGATGCGGGCACCGCCGAATCGGTCCGCGAGCCGCCCTCCGACGGGCCGGACCAGCGAGCCGAGCAGCGGGCCCATGAAGGTGAGGTACGTCGCCTGCAGCGGGGTCCGGCCGAACTGGTTCGTCAGCACCTGGCCGAAGGCGAAGCTGTAGCCGATGAAGGAGCCGAAGGTGCCGACGTAGAGGAAGGACATGATCCAGGTGTGGGCGTCCCTGGCGGCGTCCTTGGCCGCTCCGGTGTCGTTGCGCACCGTCGCCAGGTTGTCCATGAAGAAGGCGGCGAGGGCGGCGGCCACGACGATCAGCGGGATGTAGATGCCCAGCAGGGCGCGCGGGCCGCCGTTCGCCCCGATGACGGCGAGGGCCACGAGCTGGATGGCCGCCACGCCGACGTTGCCGCCGCCCGCGTTCAGGCCGAGCGCCCACCCCTTCTTCCGCAGCGGGAAGAAGGCGTTGATGTTGGTCATGGAGGAGGCGAAGTTGCCGCCGCCGATGCCCGCCAGCAGGCCGACCCACAGGAACGTGGAGAAGGACGTTCCCGGCTCCATCACCGCGTACGCGGCGACCGTCGGCACCAGCAGCAGACTCGCCGAGATGATCGTCCAGTTGCGCCCGCCGAAGACGGCCACGGCGAAGGTGTAGGGGACCCGGACGACGGCGCCGACGAGGGTCACCATGGAGGTCAGCAGGAACTTGTCGGCGGGGCTGAGGCCGTACTCGGGGCCCATGAAGAGGACGAGGACGGACCACATGGTCCAGACCGAGAAGCCGATGTGCTCGGAGAGGACGGAGAACCAGAGGTTCCGGCTGGCGATCCGCTCCCCGGTCGCCTTCCAGAATCCCTCGTCCTCCGGGTCCCAGCGTTCGATCCAGCGGCCACTGCGACGGGTTGGGGCTGGGGCTGTCATCACGCCTCCACGGGGATCCGGCTGCTCGGTCTGCCGTCGACCTGCCATCGACCGACTTGCCCCGAAGGTAGGGAGGGCGCGTTTCCGGCCCGTGGCTGTGGGTGACCGGAAGGGAACGTTGCTCTCACCCCGGCCGGAGCGGGGATGAGAGGTCCCGCGGCACCGGGGGCGCGGCCACACCGCCCATGCGGCGCAGCTTTTGCCAGCGCAGCCGTCCGCCGGTGAGGGCGGTGATCCAGGACTGGAGCAGCACGACGTACATCAGCTGACGGTAGAGAAGCTGCTGCAGGGGCAGCGAGAGCAGCGGGGTGAGCGGCTCCCGGTCCAGGGTGAAGGCGTAGGCCGCGCAGACCGCCTGCACCGCGAGAACGCCGCACCAGGCCCCGATCGTCTTCGCGGTCGGCCCGAAGACCAGGCCGTAGACGAGGAAGAGGTCGATCAGCGGGGCCAGCAGCGGGGCCACCACCATGAACAGGGACACCAGGGGCAGGCCCACGCGGCCGAAGCGGCCGGAGGGGCCCCGCTCGAACAGGGCCCGGCGGTGCTTCCAGATGGCCTGCATGGTGCCGTAGGACCAGCGGTAGCGCTGGGACCACAGTTGCTGGACGGACTCGGGCGCCTCGGTCCAGGCGCGGGCGCGCTCGGCGTAGACGACCCGCCAGCCGTCGCGGTGCAGCGCCATCGTGATGTCGGTGTCCTCGGCGAGCGTGTCGTCGCTCATCCCGCCGACCCGTTGCAGAGCCGAGCGGCGGAAGGCCCCGACCGCCCCGGGGATCGTCGGCATGCAGCGCAGGACGTCGTACATCCGGCGGTCGAGGTTGAAGCCCATCACGTACTCGATGTGCTGCCAGGCGCCGATGAGCCGGTTCTTGTTGCCGACCTTGGCGTTGCCCGCGACGGCGCCGACCCGCGGGTCGGCGAAGGGCTGCACCAGTTCACGGACGGTGGACGGCTCGAAGACCGTGTCGCCGTCCATCATCACGATCAGGTCGTGAGCGGCCTCGGCGATGCCGCGGTTGAGCGCGGCCGGCTTGCCCGCGTTGACCTGCCGGATCACGCTTGCGTTCGGCAGGTCCAACGCCTCCACGATCCCGGCGGTGCCGTCGGTGGAGCCGTCGTCGACGACGAGCACCTCGATCGGATGCTCGCTGCGCATCAGGGAACGGACCGTGTTCTCGATGCACTTGGCCTCGTTGTACGCCGGGACCAGCACCGAAACCGGCTCGGTCACCGGCTCCTCGCCCCACCGGAAGTCCCGGCGCCGGGTGCGGCGCGCGTGGACGCCGGCCAGCAGCAGCATCAGGGCGAAGCGGGCGAGGACGAGGAGGCCGGTGACCGCGAGACCGGCGACGAGGGCACCGGTGACGCTGTCCGCCGCCCCCACGAGGAAGATCCAGACCCTGCCCTTCCACAGGTCGAGGCCGGTGACCGGGGTGTCGGCGCTCGGCGCCTTCAGTGCCTCGGTGACCGTCTGGAACGTGTAGCCGCGCTGCTGGAGCTGGGAGAGCAGCCGGTCCAGCGCCTGGACCGTCTGGTGACGGTCGCCGCCGGAGTCGTGCATGAGGACGACCGCGCCCTTGCCGCCGTGGGGCGTGGCGTTGCGGACGATCCCGGCCACGCCCGGTTTGCGCCAGTCCTCGCTGTCGATGTCGTCGACGACGGTGAGATAGCCGCGGCTGCCGATGTACTCGGTCACCGGCCAGGACTTGTCGTCCATGGCGTTGGCGAAGGAGGAGTACGGCGGGCGGAACAAGGAGCTGCGGATCCCGGCCGCACCGGCGAGCGCCAGCTGGCTCTGCGACAGCTCCCAGTCGATGCGTTGCCGGGAGTGGTACGAGAGGTCGGGGTGGTCGAAGGTGTGCACGCCGACCTCGTGCCCCTCCGCCACCATGCGCCGGACGAGGTCCGGATAGCGCGAGGTCATCGTGCCGGTGACGAAGAAGACCGCGTGCGCGTGGTGCTTCTCGAGGACGTCGAGGACCTTCGGCGTCCAGGTCGGGTCGGGGCCGTCGTCGAAGGTGAGGACGATCCGGTGGTCGGGTATCCGCAGGCTGGTGACGGCGCCGTCCCGAGTGTCGATGACCGGGCCGCCGCCGAGGATCTTCGACGGCACCTTGTCCTGCGCGGACTCGGGCCGGATGCGGTGGTCCGCGAGGATTTCGCTGTGCACGTAGCCGCGCAGCATGAGCATCGCCAGGGTCGCGCACAGCACCAGGACGGGGAGCAGATAACGCAGCGGCAGTCGGGTGCGCCGTACCGGCGGCGGGGTACGGCGGCCGCGGAGACGCGAAGCCATCGGAGGGTGTTTTCCCTGGTCGGAGTCAGAGCGGGAACGGAAGGTGCGAGTGTCTGCCCCGTCCGGGGGGTGTGCGCCTGCTGCGCGTCGGCGACGGGGAGGGCGCGGGGGAGGTTGCGCCGCCGGAGGCAGACGGGGTCGGGGACGCGGCCGCCGATGCGGACGGGGAGTCCCCCGGGCTCGACGCGACAGCGGTGGGGGTGCCGGACGTGGACGCGGTGGCTGCCGGCCCACCGGACGTGGGGCTGGGCGAACCGGCACCAGGTACGGCGGTGGCGCCCGCCGGCGCGGGAATGTCCGCGCCGGGACCGGACAGGTTCGCTGCGGAGGAGGCGCTGGGGCGCGGCGAGGTGTGCATCTGGCCGGCCGGCTTGTCGTCGTCCTGGCCGGGCACCGGCAGCCACGGGGCGCTGGAGTTGCCGGACAGCAGGGTCGCGGCGATGACGGCGGCGTAACCGGCGCAGGCGACGGCGACGAGCATGCCGAGCCGGCGGAAACGACGGCCGCGGCGGCCGGAGGCATCGACGAAGACGGGCCCGTCACCACGCTCGCCGTCGGCACGCGGGGCTTCGTCGGCCGGTCCGGCGTGGGTCTCCCCCGGCCGGACCGGGGCCAGTCGGACGGTGAGTACGGTCAGCTCGTCGGCGAGGTCGCCGGCCGCGGGCTCCGCGGAGGCTGCCGGGTGTTCGCCGCCGGCGCTCTCCACGGCGTTCGCGACGCCCGCGCCGTCCTCGGTGCCTTCACCAGCCGGGGCGTCGGGAGCGTCTTCGGCGCGCTCGCCGTCCGCGGTGTCCACGGCGCCCACCGCGCCCTCGCCCTCGCCCTCGCCGTCCGCGAGGTTCGCGGCGGGCTCCGCGCCCACGGCGGCGCCCACGGAGTTCGCAGCGTGCACAGCCTTCGTGTCGCCGTCGGCGCGGCCGTCGGCCGGAGCGTCCGCACGACCCGGTATCGCCCCGGGGTGCACATCGGTGACCGGGAGGCTGTCCGAGGAGGTTGCCTCGTCCTGATCGCCGCCGGGCTCCGGCACGGCCGGGTTCCCGCCCCGGGCCGCCGTCGTGTCCGCGGGTGCGGTTCTCGGACCTTCCGGTTGGGCGTCTTCTGGCCACTCTTTCACGCGCGCACATCCCCCCACGGGATAGTTCCGGGTGCGCTGACGGCCCGGGCGCCGCCGACCGAAACACGCCTCCACCTGGTCCGAGCGCCCTCAAATGCCAGCCTGCGCTCGGGCCATGAATGTAGCGCACGCCGTGCACCGGTGACGCCCAGGCATCTCTTCCGGCCGCAGGTCACCCTCTCATCACGCTCTCGTCCATGGCCGGAACCCATCCCCCGGCGGGCCGCCTGAGCCACCCCTTCGCCGCTGCGAGCTCGGCAGCCGCCCGGCGCAACGCGACCAGTCCGGGATGGACCAACCCTTTCCGCCACACCAGGGAGACCGGCGACAGCGGGACGGGGTCGACGAGCGGCCGGCAGACCGTGCGGGGCATGACCGGGAAGCCGACCACGGCCAGCACCGGATGACGGGTCTTGGCCATGATCCGCTCGAACTCCTCGTCCCCGACCGCCAGCGGCAGCGGCGCGGCGACCTCGATACCGCGCCCCTCGAAGAGCCTGTACGCCAGGTCGGTCCACTCCCCGGTGCGCGGGTTCCCGGCACCGGCGTACACCGTCTCACCGGCCAGCGCCGCCAACGGCACCTCCGGGCGGACGGCCAGCGGATGGTCCTCGGGCAGGACGACGGCCATCGGCTCGCAGCGGACCGGCTGCTGCTCGAGACCGGACCGCAACGCCGGGTCCAGGCCGGCGAAACGGCCGAAGGAGGCGTCGAGCCGGCCGGCCAGCAGCTCGGCCGCGGCACCGGTCAGGCCGCTCTCGTAGCGGGCCATCAGCTCGCAGTCCGGGGCGAGTTCGCGCGCCCGGTGCAGCACCCGGCGGCCCGTGGTCAGGCCCGGCGAGTTCAGGTCCACCAGCAGCGGGCGGCACTGGCCGGGGGCGAAGGCGGCGAGCAGGTCGTCCTGGGCGGACAGGACCCGGCGCGCGTGCGGGAGGAGGCGTTCACCGTCCGCGGTCAGGGTCACGTGCCGGGTCGTCCGCACGAACAGCTCGGCGCCCAACTCCCGTTCCAGCCGCCGTACGTCGCGGCTGAGCGCCTGCTGGGCGACGTAGAGGCGGGCGGCGGCACGGGTGAAGTGCAGTTCCTCGGCCACGGTGACGAAGGCACGCAGAAGTCGGGGATCCATGACCGGGAACCTACAACACAGGTGCGTGAATCCGCGCCGAGAAGGTGTTGGACCCCTTGATCCACTCGGGACCAGGGTGGACGCATGCCCTCGGTCATATCCACAGTCAGCGGCTATCGCCGTCTCTTCTCCCTTCCCGGCACCCGTGCCTTCACCACCGGCAACCTCGTCGCCCGGCTGCCCATGGGCATGTTCAGCGTGAGTGCCGTGGTGATGATCGCCGGCTCCCGGGGCTCGTACGCCCTGGCCGGTGCTGTCACCGCGACCGGTCTCGCGGCGACCGCGCTGGCCGGCCCCTGGATCGCCCGGCTGGTGGACCGGCACGGGCAGGCCCGGGTCGCCGTGCCGGCCACGCTCGCCTCCGTGCTCGGCAGCCTCGCCCTGCTGCTGTGCGTGCGCTACGACGCCCCCGACTGGACGCTGTTCGCCGCCTACGCCGGCACCGCCGCCACCCCGAACATCGGCGGCCTGTCCCGTGCCCGCTGGGCCCATCTGCTGCGCGACGACCCCGGGGCGCTGCACACCGCGAACTCCTTCGAGCAGGCCGCCGACGAGCTGTGCTTCATGCTCGGCCCGGTGGTGGCGTCGTTCCTCACCGGCACGTTCTTCCCGGAGGCGGGCACGCTCGCGGGCGCGGTGCTGCTGCTCGCCGGCGTGCTGCTGTTCACCGCGCAGCGGGTCACCGAGCCACCACCGCGGGCCCGTTCACAGGCGCGGTCGCCGCTGCGCACCCCTGGCATACCGCCGCTGCTGGCCTGTTTCACCGCGACCGGGGCGGTGTTCGGCTCGATGGAGGTCGTCACGATCGCCTACGCCGACGCACAGGGACATCGCGCGGCGGCCGGTGCGATCCTCGCCCTCCAGGCGGCCGGATCATGCGCGGCGGGGCTGCTGTACGGGGCGGTGAAGCCGACGGGGGTGCGGCTCGGCCACTGTCTGGCGGGGATGGCGGCGCTGATGACACTGCCGTGGGCCGCCGCGGGGGGCACCGGTTCGCTGTGGGTGCTGGCGGGGGCGCTGCTGATGGCGGGGATGGCGACGGCGCCGACGATGGTGACGGCGATGACGCTGGTACAGCGGCGCACGCCGGCCGACCGCCTGAACGAGGGCATGAGCCTGATGGTGACGGGGCTCCTCGCGGGCATCGCGTGCGGCTCGGCGGCGGGAGGCTGGGCGACGGAGCACTTGTCCCCCACCATCGCCTACGCCGTACCCGTGTCCGCCGCGACCCTCGCCCTCGGGCTGGCCACGCTCACCCGCGCCGGCGGGACGCCGCCCGCGTCCTGAGGGGGCGCGGGGAACGGCGCGGCCGGCCACGGCGGGCCCGCCGGCGAACGACAACGGCCCCGCCGCTCGAAAGCGACGGGGCCGTTGCCCACATGGGGTGAACCCCCTGGGGGGCCTGGTGGAGATGGCGGGAATCGAACCCGCGTCCAACGGTGCGGAATCAGGGCTTCTCCGTGTGCAGTCCGCTGTGATTTTCTCAGCCCCGGCGATCACGCGAACAAGTCGCCGACGGGCTCAGTCACTGTTTGGTTTCCCTCTTCACCCCGTGACCGGGATCAAGGTTTAGTTCCCTAGCTGATGCCAGGATCCGGGTCGGGAACAGCCCCGGGCTGACACTTCGCGAGTCGCTACTTAGGCAGCGAGGGCGAAGGAATCGCGCTTGGTGTTGGCGATTATTTTTTGCGACATATGGTTTACGAGATCATTGCCGCTTCCTCGACACGCTTCCCCTGCTTCGACAGCCGCTGTCGAAACCGATCATCCCCATGTTGATTTTTCAATCCCCTCCGTGGAGGGGTCGCGCACCCTCGGTGGAGTGCGCTGCCATCGTACGTGACCAACGCACGACGATGCCAGCCTATTCCCGGCGGCCGGCCGGCTAGACGCCGCGCTGCCTGCGCTTCGCCGCCGCGATCGCCCGGTCCGACTCCCGCCGGTCCTGCTTCTCCCGCAGCGTCTGCCGCTTGTCGTACTCCTTCTTGCCCCGTGCGAGGGCGATCTCGGCCTTCGCCCGGCCGTCCTTGAAGTAGATGGCGAGGGGCACGATCGTGTGACCCGTCTCCTGGGACTTCGACTCCAGCTTGTCGATCTCCTCGCGGTGCAGGAGCAGCTTGCGCTTGCGGCGCGCGGAGTGGTTGGTCCAGCTGCCCTGGTGATACTCCGGGATGTGGGCGTTGTGCAGCCACGCCTCACCCCGGTCGATCTGGACGAAGCCGTCGGTCAGCGAGGTCCGCCCCTCGCGCAGCGACTTGACCTCGGTGCCCATGAGCACGAGCCCGGCCTCGTAGGTGTCGATGATCGCGTAGTCGTGCCGGGCCTTCTTGTTCTGGGCGACGATCTTGCGCTTGCCGCCCTTCTCGCCGTCCCTGGCCTTGCCGGCCCCGCCGCCCTGCTTGGGCTGGGACTCCTTCGGTACGTACATTCCCTTGCTCATAGTGCCGACCATTTTCGCACCACACAGGGGGTGCGAGTACAGCGATTACGAGTGCCTACGACGGGTCGCCGAGGCCGGTGAGGACCGTCTCGGCGCGGCGCAGGGCCTGGTCCGGGCCCGCCTCGAGGTCGGGGGTGATGCCCCGGCCGTCGACCGCGTGGCCCGAGGGGGTGCGGTAGTGGCCGACGGTCAGCTCGGCCACCGAGCCGTCCGGGAGCTCGGTCGGCATCTGGATGGAGCCCTTGCCGAAGGTGCGTTCGCCGATCACCACCGCGCGGCCCCGGTCCTGCAGGGCCCCGGTGAGCATCTCGGCCGCGCTCATCGTGCCGCCGTCCACCAGGGTGACCAGGGGGCGGGCGGTGTCTCCGCCGGGGTCGGCGTGCAGGGAGCGCTGGGCGCCGTCGACGTCGTAGGTGGCGACCAGGCCGCCGTCGAGGAAGGCGGACGAGGTCTCCACCGCCTCGGTGACCAGGCCGCCCGAGTTGCCGCGCAGGTCGAGGACGATCCCGCCGCCGGCCGGGGCCTGCCGTACCGCGGCGCGTACGGCGTCTCCGGAGCCCTTGGTGAAGGCGGCGATCTTGATGAGGGTGACCCCGCCGGGCAGCCTGCGCACGGTCACCGAGTCGGTGGACAGCCTGGCCCGGCGCAGCGTCTCGGTCCACGCGCGCGTGCCGCGCTGGAGGCCGAGGGTGACGGTCGTGCCGGCGGCCGCGTCGTCGGCGTCGCCGCGCAGTAAGGAGACCACGTCCGTGACCGGCCGCCCGTCGACCTTGCTGCCGTCGACGCTGCGCAGCCGGTCGCCCGTGCGGATGCCCGCCTCGGCGGCCGGTGAGCCGGGCTGCACCTTGTTCACCTCGATCCGGCCGTCCCGCTCGCGCCGCGCCCACAGGCCGACGCCGGTGTACCGGCCGTCGAGGGCCTCCAGGAACTCCTGGTACTCGCCCTCGGAGTAGACGGCGCCCCAGCGGTCACCGCTGCGGCTGACGGCCCGCTCGGCGGCCTCCATCGGGGACGTGCCGTCGGCCATCGCCTCGGCGGCGGCCTTCCGAACGTCCTCGTGCCGCACGTCCTCGTGCCGGGTGGCGGTGCGTGGGGGGCTCGCGACGGCCTTCCGGACGGTGGCGTCGGTCTCGGGGAAGGAGCCGGTGGCGGCGCCGGTGACCAGGACCCCGGCGAAGACCAATGTCAGGGCGGCCCCGCGGCGGATGCGGCGGGGCTGGCAGAACAGGTCTCGGCCCGGCATGGCGGTGAGTCTAGGACAACGCGAAGGGCCGTACGGCCGGTTGCCCGTACGGCCCTCTTGGCATGCGTCACACCTTCAGGTACTTGCGCAACGCGAAGAACGCCGCCAGCGACGGCATCAGCACGCTCGTGGCGAGGATCAGCGGCAGCTTGGTCAACACCGCGTCCCAGCCCACGAAGTTGATGAGGGTGAGCTTGTGGGAGAGGTCCATGCCGTGGTCGATGGTGAAGTACCGGCCCACCACCAGGGCCACGCAGGCGAGTCCGCCGCCGATGAGCCCGGCGACCGCGGCCTCGGCGATGAACGGCGCCTGGATGTAGAAGCCCGACGCGCCGACCAGGCGCATGATCCCGGTCTCACGCCGGCGGCTGAACGCCGAGACGCGCACGGTGTTGACGATCAGCAGCAGCGCGACGATCAGCATCATCGCCATCACGCCGAGCGCGCCCCGGTTCATCAGGTTCAGCAGCTGGAAGAGGTTGTCCAGGATGCCCTTCTGGTCCTGCACCGACTGCACACCGGGCCGGCCGTTGAAGGCCGACGCGATCACCTGGTACTTCTGCGGGTCCTTCAGCTTGATCCGGTACGACTCCTGCATCTGGTCCGGCGTCAGCGAGCTGGCCAGCGGGGAGTTGCCGAACTGCTCCTTGTAGTGCTTGTACGCCTCGTCCTGTGACTCGTACGAGACCTTCTCGACGACCGGCATGGTGTGCAGGTCGTGGAGGATCTGGTTCTTCTGGTCCTGGGTGACCGCGCCCTTGGCGCAGTTGACGTCCGAATCGGCGTCGTGCTTGTTGCACAGGAAGATCGAGACGTTGACCTTGTCGTACCAGTAGCCCTTCATGGTGCTCACCTGGTCGCTCATCAGCAGCGAGCCGCCGAAGAGCGCCAGGGACAGGGCGACGGAGACGATGACGGCGAAGGTCATCGTCAGATTGCGGCGGAGACCGACACCGATCTCCGACAGGACGAACTGGGCGCGCATGGCGTCTGGTCGAGCCTTTCCGTCGTGAACTTGCTTAGTGCTGGTAGCCGTAGACGCCGCGGGCCTGGTCGCGGACGAGGCGGCCCTTCTCCAGCTCGATGACGCGCTTGCGCATCTGGTCCACGATGTTCTGATCGTGTGTCGCCATGATGACCGTGGTGCCCGTCCGGTTGATCCGGTCGAGCAGCTTCATGATGCCGACGGAGGTCTGCGGGTCGAGGTTGCCGGTGGGCTCGTCGGCGATGAGCAGCTTGGGCCGGTTGACGAAGGCCCGCGCGATGGCCACGCGCTGCTGCTCACCACCGGACAGCTCGCCGGGCATCCGCTCCTCCTTGCCGCCGAGCCCGACGAGGTCGAGCACCTGCGGTACGGACTTGCGGATCTCGCCGCGGGACTTGCCGATGACCTCCTGGGCGAAGGCCACGTTCTCCGCGACGGTCTTGTTCGGCAGGAGCCGGAAGTCCTGGAACACCGTCCCCAGCTGGCGGCGCATCTGCGGCACCTTCCAGTTGGAGAGGCGCGCGAGGTCCTTGCCCAGGACGTGCACCTGGCCGTGACTGCACCGCTCCTCGCGGAGGACGAGCCGCAGGAAGGTGGACTTCCCGGAGCCGGAGGACCCCACGAGGAACACGAACTCGCCCTTCTCCACTTCCAGGGAGACATCCCTGAGTGCGGGGCGGGTCTGCTTGGGGTAGACCTTGGAGACGTTGTCGAATCGGATCACGGTGCACCACGGGTCGCCGGGGGTAGATGAGCGTGACCATACGCGAACCGGGTGTGCAAGTGCAGTCGCAGGTCGAGGTTGGGTAAGGGTTGTACGTTTTTGTACCGGCACATGCATCCGCCCGACTCTCCCAGGCCCCGCGCACCCGCTCCGTGAACCTGGCACAGTGGAGGGGGGAACGTTCTCGTTCCCGTGAGCGTTGTACGAGTGATGGCCGGGGCAAGGAGGGCGAGCGCATGACGTACGACCGGTTGGTGTGCGCGAACTGCGCGGCGCCCGTGAGCGAGGGCCGGTGCCCGGTGTGCCGTGCCAATCGCGAGCGACTGCAGCAAGAGGGTTTTCTGGGCGGGGTGAACCCGATGGCGCTGATCGCGCTGCTGGCGGTGCTGATCGCCGCGGTGGCGCTGCTGGCGCACCAGACCGCGTAAGGCAGCCGCGAAACCCGCAAGGGCCCGGAGCGCCAGGCTCCGGGCCCTTGGGTTTGTGCGAGGTGCGCGGTGCGTGACCGAGCGGCTACGCTCAGGCGGCCGCGCCGCCCCGGCCGTTCACCAGACGCGGCAGAACGCGGAAGCCGATGCCGCCGGCGATCATCGTCGCGGCGCCGATGACGAGGAACGCGGTCTGACCGGCACCGGTCTCGGCGAGCTGCTTGTCGCCGCCCTGGGCCTGCGTGTCGGAGCCGGTGTCGGTGAGGGTCGCGGAGCCCTCGTCCTGCGAGGCGTTGTTGTTGCCGCCCTGCGGGGTGTCGTTGTTGCCGCCGGTGCTGGAGCCGCCACCGGTGCTGCTGTGCCCACCGGTGCTGCTGCCACCGCCCGTGCTGCCGGAGCCGCCGCCGGAGGTGGTGGCGCCACCGTTGCCGCCCGTGCCGCCGTTGTCACCGGTGCCACCGTTGTTACCGGTGCCACCGTTGTTGCCCGTGCCACCGTTGTTGCCCGTGCCACCGTTGTTGCCCGTGCCACCGTTGTTGCCCGTGCCACCGTTGTTGCCCGTGCCGCCGTTGTTGCCCGTGCCGCCGTCGGTGGTGGTGCCACCGTCGGTCGTGGTGCCACCGTCGGTCGTGGTGCCACCGTCGGTCGTGGTGCCACCGTCGGTCGTGGTGCCACCGTCGGTCGTGGTGCCACCGTCGGTCGTCCCACCATCGGTGGTGCCACCGTCCGTCGTGCTGCCGTCGGTCGTCCCACCATCGGTGGTGCCACCGTCCGTCGTGCTGCCGTCGGTCGTCCCACCATCGGTGGTGCAGACGGAGATCGGGCAGCCGCCGTCGTCACCGCCGTCGGTGCCGCCGTCGTCGTTCCCGGCGTTCGTGTGTGCACCCAGGCTGATCGGGCCCGCCTGGACATTGAAGTCCAGGGCGGACGCCGCGCCGGCGGCGGTCAGTGACGCACCGGCCGCGATCACGGCGCCGGCGGCTATCCGCGCGACCCGGATCCGCGTCTTCTTCGTCATGTGGTTGCTACCCCCAGTAGCTGTTCGTCAATGAGGCGGCGCAAGGGGCGTGCCGTGATCGACGGGAGGCAGCCGGTGACGAAGAACGCGTCAACTCATTCCCCCGGTTCACATGCGCCCCGCGAGTACGCATGCCGCGCCTCACTTTTCCGATTTTTCAAAGCAACGTCAAGGCCATTGCGGGCGCAATGTCCTATCGGGGGGCCTTTGGGGGCAGTTGAAGCCTGTGAGTGTGATGTAGAACCCAGACAAAAGACAACTGCCGCCCGTCGTGCGGCAGTTGTCATGTCGACAAAGTTACTTCTCCTGCTGCTTGCGCCAGCGAATACCGGCCTCCAGGAACCCGTCGATCTCGCCGTTGAACACGGCCTCCGGGTTGCCCACCTCGTGCTCGGTGCGCAGGTCCTTGACCATCTGGTAGGGGTGCAGCACGTACGAACGCATCTGGTTGCCCCAGGAGTTGCCGCCGTCGCCCTTGAGGGCGTCCATCTTGGCCTGCTCCTCCTGCCGGCGGCGCTCCAGCAGCTTGGCCTGGAGGACGTTCATCGCCGTGGCCTTGTTCTGGATCTGCGAGCGCTCGTTCTGGCAGGAGACCACGATGCCGGTGGGCAGGTGGGTGATGCGGACCGCGGAGTCGGTCGTGTTGACGCCCTGGCCGCCGGGCCCGGAGGACCGGTACACGTCGATGCGCAGGTCGCTCTCGTCGATCTCGACGTGGTCGGACTGCTCCACCACGGGCAGCACCTCCACACCCGCGAAGGAGGTCTGGCGGCGCCCCTGGTTGTCGAAGGGCGAGATGCGCACGAGGCGGTGGGTGCCCTGCTCGACGGAGAGGGTGCCGTAGGCGTAGGGCGCCTGGACGGAGAAGGTGGTCGACTTGATGCCGGCCTCTTCGGCGTACGACGTCTCGATGAGCTCGGTCTTGTAGCCGCGCTGCTCGGCCCAGCGCAGGTACATGCGCTGGAGCTTCTCGGCGAAGTCGGCGGCGTCGACGCCGCCGGCCTCGGCGCGGATGTTGACGAGCGCCTCACGGGCGTCGTACTCGCCGGACAGAAGGGTGCGGACCTCCATCTCGTCCAGCGCCTTCTTCACCGCGGCCAGCTCGGACTCGGCCTCGGCGCGGGTGTCCGGGTCGTCCTCCTCCTCGGCCATCTCGAAGAGGACGGCGAGATCGTCGATCCGGCCGCGCAGCCCCTCCGCCTTCCTGACCTCGGCCTGGAGGTGGGAGAGCTTGCTGGTGATCTTCTGCGCCTCGTCCGGGTTGTCCCAGAGGGACGGCGCGGCCGCCTGCTCCTCGAGCACGGCGATGTCTGCCCTCAGCTTGTCGAGGTCCAGGACGGCCTCGATCGACTCCATGGTCGAGGAGAGGGACTTCAGCTCTTCGGATACATCGACGACTGCCACGGTTCCAGCGTAACGGCTGTCGCAAGCGACCTCGGCCGAACGGTACCCGGGTGCCCTCTCGGCCGGCGGATACGGGTGGGCGAGTGGGAAACGGGTGGCCGGGCGGCGCAGCCCCCCGGGAAGCTCAAGGGGCCGACGTGCTGTGGGTGTTCCGGGCCGGCTGATCGTCGCCGCCCGAAGAGGCGTACCACGCCCCGACGCCCACGACAGCGGCCACGACCACGCCGGCCACTGCCAGGGTCACCCTGCGCCGCCGCACCGTCGCCCTGTGCCGGGCCGACCCCGGCCGGGGTGCACCGGTCGCCCGGGGAGCGCGAGCCGTCCCGTGGGCGCCTCCCGCCAGCTCGTCCGGCCCCGGCACCCTCATCGACGTGTGCGTGTCCCGGTTGGAGTCCGGCTTGGCCCCCGGCACCAGCGACGACGCGCCCCGCCGTCGTACCGGCTCGTCCGGCGCGTCCGCCGGCACCGGCTCGTCGGCGGCCTCGTCGGTCAGGTCCGGCT
Source organism: Streptomyces sp. NPDC046759 (assembly GCF_040645475.1). Taxonomy (NCBI): domain Bacteria; kingdom Bacillati; phylum Actinomycetota; class Actinomycetes; order Kitasatosporales; family Streptomycetaceae; genus Streptomyces; species Streptomyces sp. NPDC046759. The sequence continues at coordinate 71,109 of NZ_JBEYYJ010000029.1, forward strand.
CGTCCACGTCCAGCGGCGGCAGCCCGGCCAGCGTCGGCAGCTGCTCGCGCAGCCGGGCCGCCAGCTCCGAGGCGCGCAGCCGGGACGCGGGCGCCTTGGCCAGGCACTGCACGATCAGCTGCCACAGCTCTTCCGGGATCCCGGGCAGCGGTACGACGGTCTCGGTGACGTGGCGTCGCAGAACCGCGCCGGGATGCCCGCCGCCGAAGGGGGTGAAGCCCGCCAGCAGCTCGTACAGGACCGTCGCCAGGGCGTAGATGTCCACGGACGCGCGCGGCGGCAGGCCCTCGACGATCTCCGGGGCCAGGTAGTCCGGCGTACCGATGATCTTCGTGGCCCGGGTGCGCTTCGGGGTGTCGATCAGCTTGGCGACGCCGAAGTCGGTGAGCAGAGCGGGATGGGCCCCGCCGGGCCCCAGCGGGCCCTGCATGTCGAGGAGCACGTTCTCCGGCTTGACGTCCCGGTGGACGACCCCCGCCGCGTGGGCCGCCGCCAGCGCGTCGGCGACGTCGGCGACGATCGCCACGGCCGCCTCGGGGGCGAGCCGCCGCTCGCGCTCCAGCCGGGTGCGCAGGTCGGTGCCGCGCACAAGGTCCATGACCAGGGCCAGGTCGTTGCCGTCGACCACCAGGTCGCGCACGGTGACGATGTGCGGGTGCTCCAGGCCGAGCAGCGCGGTGCGCTCCTGCACGAAGCGTCCGACGAGCTCCTGATCGGAGGCGAGGTCCTCGCGCAGCAGCTTGATGGCCACGGGACCCTCCGGCCCCTCGCCCAGCCACACCGTGCCGGCGCTGCCCCGCCCCAGGATCTGGTTCGCGGTGTACCGGCTGCCGATCTTCCGTGCCAAGACTGCTCCTACCGACGCGTGTTGTCGTTAAAACTACGCGTCCGACGAGCCAACCTTCACCGCGGAGACGGAAATCACCCGCCAGATGTCGACAAATCCCCAAACCCGCGGCCGGCTGCCGGGGGCTCCCCGGGTCAGCCGCCCGAGGAACCGCCCAGCTCCTTGGCCCACCGGCTGATCTGGCCGGCCCAGTGGGTCACCTCGTGCCAGTAGCTGCGGCCCTGGCCGACCCAGGTGTGCAGCGGGGTCAGCTCCCAGACCAGCCAGCTCGCCACGACCAGGATGACGATCGTGAACAGGCAGCCCTTCAGGCAGCCGAGCCCCGGGATCTTCATCGGGTTGGCGCTGCGCTGCCGGGGCGCACGGGGCTCGCGCACGGGCCGCTGCGGCTCCGGGGCGGGCGGCGCGTACCGCTGCGGCTGCTGCGGCGGCGCGTACTGCTGGGGCTGCTGCGGCGCATAGCCGTAGCCCTGCTCGTACCCCTGCTGCCGGCCACGCCGCTGCGGCTGCTGGGGACGGCCCTGAGCGGCCGGGCGCGGCTGCTGCTGGGGCCGGGCGACCTGCCGCTGGGGCCGGTGGCGCAGCGGGTCGTCCTCCGGTGACAGGTACTGGACCTGCGTCTGCTCGTTGCGGTCGCGGGCCGCGCGCAGCTGGGTCTGCCAGGGGTGCGGCTGCTCGGGCTGCTGTCCCTGCGGACCGGTGTTCGGCAGCACCGCCGTCGGGTCCGCCGCGCCCGTGTTCGGCAGGACGGCCGTGGGGTCGGCGGCGCCGACGGGGCCGCCGGTGTGCGGCAGCACACTGGTCGCCGCGTTCGGGTCGTACGCGCCCCGGGGGCCGGTGTTCGGCAGCACCTGGGTGGGGTCGGCGGCGCCGGGCACGCCCGGTACCGCGGTCGGGGCCGGGTCCGGGGCCAGCAGCGCGCCCACGCCCTCGGCGGCGGCGATCTGCGCGGCGTTCGCGTGCACGCCGACGCCCTCGGCGACGACCCTGAGGCCCCGCGCGAGGTTCTCGGCGCTCGGCCGTTCGTCGGGGTTCTTGCGCAGGCAGCGTTCTATGACCGTCCACAGCGGGTCCGGGACGGTGGAGGGGCGGCGCGGCTCGGCGCTCAGGTGCTGGTGCAGGACTTCCAGGGCCGTGCTGCCGGAGAACGGCGGACGGCCGGTGACCAGCTCGTACAGCAGGATGCCGGCGCCGTAGATGTCCACCGCGGAGGTCTGCGGGCGGCCCTCGGCGGACTCCGGTGCCACGTACGCGGGCGTGCCGACGAACTCCTGGGTGCGCGTCAGGCCCGGGGAGTCGGCGAGGCGGGCGATGCCGAAGTCGGTCAGCATCGGGTGCATCCGGTCCTCGTACTGCGCGAGCAGCACGTTGGCGGGCTTCAGGTCACGGTGGACGACCCCGTCGGCGTGGCTCGCGGCGAGCGCGTCGGCGATCTGCGCGGTCATCAGCGCGGCGGCGACCGGTGTGAGGGGGCCGCTCTCCCGCAGGTAGCGGTGCAGGTCGGGGCCGTCGACGAGGTCCATGACCAGCGCCAGCAGGTCGCCCTCGACGACCAGGTCGCGGACCCGGACGATGTTCGGGTGGGTGAGCCGGAGCAGGACGGAGCGCTCACGCAGGAAGCGCATCACGATGTCCGGATCGCTCGCCAGCTCCTCCTTGAGGACCTTGATCGCGACGGTCTCCCCGGGCTGCCCGGGCACGGCCGCCTCGGCGCCCGCGGCCTCGCGCTGGCGGGCACGCCAGACGGTGCCTGTGGCGCCGCGTCCCAGCGGCTCCTCAAGCAGGTACTTGCTGCCGACTGGCCGCACGTCACGCGCTCCCTGCTGCTTGCCGAGGCTTGCTTGCCTGCGTTCCGGTTGTTCCGACCCACTGTAGTGCCGCCCTTGTGGGCATCACGTGTCGACGGGAAGACGCGCATACCGGTCCGCCGGTTGCCGGGACCGGACGTGACCGATCTCAACTGATCGCCGGGGGGCCACCGGTCAGGCATTTTTGGGGGCACAGCCGACCAATCAAGATCACTTGTCATCGGGTGTCGAGCGCTCTGTCGGTGCCAGGTGCAAGGATGCCTTCCAGTACTGGCCGTCGTGCTCGTGTGGGGTGGGGATGCAGATCCGGCTGACCGTCGTAGACCCGCTGGGCCCGTCCCCGCAGCGGGGCCGCGCCGCGAGGCGCGACGTGCTGGTCACGGCGCCCGCGGGCACGGACCTGGCCGCGGTCGCCTCGGCGCTGGCCGCAGCGGTCACGGGGGAGGGCCGCGACGCCGCCAACTCCACCGTCGTGCTGCACGCGGGCACCGAACGCCTCGACCCGCGCCGCAGCATCCTCGGCGAGCCCCCGCTGGTCGACGGCGCCGTGCTCTCCCTGGGCGCCCCGGCGGCCGCCGAACCGCATCCCGAACTCGACGAGGCCCCGACCCAGCTGCATGTCGTCGCGGGCCCGGACGCGGGCGGCGTCCATCTGCTGCACGGCGGCCGGATCACCGTGGGCCGCTCCGCCGAGGCGGACGTGCCGCTGGACGACCCCGACGTGTCCCGGCTGCACTGCGCGGTCACCGTCGGCCCGGACGGCCGCGTCTCGGTCGCCGACCTCGGCTCCACGAACGGCACGGCGCTGGACGGGGTGCGGGTGGGCGAGCGTCCGGTGCGGGTCCCGGCCGGGGGCTTGCTGCGGATCGGGGAGTCCGCGCTCCGCGTTGCTCCGTCCGGAGGGCCCGGGGCTCGGGTGCGGACCGTCTCGGACGGCGAGGGGTGTGTGCGGGTCGTCGGGCCTTCGTCCGCGGGTGCGGGTGCGCCGTGGGGCGCCCGGTCGCCGGCCGGGGCCGGATTCCCGCCCGCACCCCCCGCGCGGCCGTCGTCCGGTGCGGGCGGCTCCGCCGGGGGTGAAGCGCCGCCGGCGGGTGCCGGTGGTGGGCCCGGTGGGGTCGCAGCGCCGGCGACCGGTGGAAGTGATCGCCCGGTGGGTCCCTCCGGGGCGGGGCAGCACGGCTATGGCTCCGGCGGCTGGGGGACCTCCGGCAGTGGCGGGCAGGAGCATCGGCGGGGGGACGCGGCCGTGGTGCCGGGGCAGGCCGGGGCGCCGCGGATCGAAAGCGCGTCCGGTGCCGCTTCCGGCGGGGACACACACGCGGGCCGCCCGGGTGTCGGCGGGACGGACGCGCGGCCTTCGGGCAGCGGCCGCGAAGCCGCTGCCCTGCGGGGCGCCGACGCCCCGCAGGGGGCCCGGCGGCGTGGGATCGGCGCGTGGGCGCGCCGGCTGACCGGCGGCCGTGCGGAGCAGGCCGCCGGTCTCGACACCCACGGCGTCCCCGCGGCCTCCTCCGGCGCCGCGCCGACGGCCGTCGCGCCCCAGCGGCCCGAGACCTGGCCGGATCCGGCCGCGCTGCTGCTGACGGCGCTCGGCCCAGGCCCCCGGCTGTGGGAGCGCGGGCCGGACCACGCCGAGACACTCACCGTGCGGCTCGGCACGGCCGACCGGAGCGCGCCGGACGGCTCGGGCATGCTGCCCGCGGTGCCCGTGACGGCGGCACTGCGCGAGGCGGGCGCGCTGGGCCTGGCCGGTCCGCGCCCCCGGCTCGCCGGACTGGCCCGCGCGGCGCTGGCCCAGCTGGCCGCCTTGCACTCGCCCGACCTGCTGGAGATCGTGCTGATCAGCGCCGATCGCACCCGTCCCGTGGAGGAGCGCACGGCCGAGTGGGCCTGGCTGGGCTGGCTCCCGCACGTCAGGCCGGGCCACGGGCAGGACTGCCGGCTGCTGCTCGCCTACGACCGCGAACAGGCCGCGGCGCGCACGGAGGAACTGCTGCGCCGGGTCGAGGACCACGCGGCGGCGGGCCGAAGCGCGGCCCACCCCGCCCGCGTCCCGGCCCCCGCCACGGCATCGGGCGTCCCCGCTCCCGCCGAGCCGGCCGGCACAGCCCCGCACGGCTCCACCCCCGGTGCCGTCGCCGAGGCCTCCCCCACCGGCGCGCCCGCCCGGAGCACGCCCGTCCTGCCCGGCCGCGCACCTGCCCAGGACACCCCCGTCGCCCCCGGCCGGGGGCCCCTTCCCGGACACTCCGGCAGCCCCGCGTTCGGCCACACCCGGGGCACGCCCGACCAGGGACCCGCAGCCTCCCAGGCCGGCGCCGCCCCCGCCCGCCGCCCGTCCTGGGCCAGGGAAGACTCCGAGGTCACCGGCACCAGCGGGTTCTCGGGGCCGTACACGGTCGTCGTCGTGGACGGGGACCCCGGCGGGGCCGCGCTGCAGGACGCCGTGGCGCGGCTGGCCGCCGCCGGGCCGCGGGCCGGGATCCACGTGGTCTGCCTCGCCGAGACCGAGCCCGCCTCACCCGCCTCACCCGTGGCGCTGACGTACGAGGCGGCGTGCGCGGTGGCGCCGACGTTCCGGCACTGCGGTGCCGTGGCGCTGCTCAGCGGCGATGTCGCCACCGCGCTGCGCCTGATGCGGGTGGCGCCGAGCGGGCCGGTCGGTCCGGGCACGCTCGCCGCGGTGGACGCCGTCTCCGCCGCCTGGGCGGAGCGGTTCGCGCGGGCGCTGGCGCCGCTGCGTCCGGACGGCGCGGCCGGCGGGCGGGACACGCGCGTGGCGGCGCCGTTGCCGCAGTCGGCGCGGCTGCTGGACGAGTTGGGGCTGGCCAGGGCCACCCCGGCGTCGCTGATGGCCCGCTGGGCGGACGCGGCGGACGACACCCAGGCGCTGGGCGGCCGGGCGCGGGCGGTGCTCGGTGCCGGGCCGCGCGGGCCGCTCACCGCGGATCTGGTGGCCGACGGACCGCATCTGCTGGTCGAGGGGCCGGCCGGCAGCGGTCGTACGGAGTTGCTGCGGGCCGTGGTGGCCTCGCTGGCCGCCGCCGAGCGGCCGGACCGGCTGGGCGTGGTGCTGATCGACGGCCGGGACGGTGCCGGGACGGGCGCGGCGGGCGGCGAGGGCCTGCGGGCGTGCACCGAGATACCGCATGTCACGACACACCTGATCGCCAACGACCCGGTGCGCATGCGGGACTTCGCCCAGTCGCTGGCCGCGGAGCTGAAGCGGCGGGCGGAGCTGCTGGGCCGGACGGACTTCGCCCAGTGGCACGCGGGGCACGGGGTGTCGGGCCGGATCGTGGCGCAGCGCACTCCTTCGAGCGGGGACATAGACACCCCGCCCAGTTCCACCCTGCGGCTGCGTCCCGGAGCGGCCGCGCGGCAACGGGCCGAGGCCGCGCCGCCGTTGCCGCGGCTCGTGGTGGTCGTCGACGATCTGGACGCGCTGGTCTCGCCCCCGCTCGGCTCACCGGGCCGGCCCGCCGCCGGGTCGGTGATGCGCGCGCTGGAGGCGGTGGCCCGGGAGGGCGCGCGGCTGGGTGTGCATCTGGTGGCGGCGACGGGGACCGGCGGCCGTGCGGCGGAGACCGAGCCCGCGCGGCGGGCGACCCTGCGGGCCGTGCTCGACCCTCCCCAGCAGGGGCCGGACGAACCGGCGCCGGGGCGTGGGCGGCTGGTGTACGCGGACGGACGGGCGGCCGGCTTCCAGGGCGGCCGGGTGACGGGCCGTATTCCGCGCACCGCCACCCAGCGGCCCACGGTGGTCCCGCTGGACTGGCAGCGCATGGGCGACCCGCCGGCCCGCCGTCCCGTGCGGGAGCTGGGCAACGGCCCCACCGACCTGGCCCTGCTGGCGAGCGCGGTGGAGCGGGCTGCCCGGGAGGTGTCGGCGGCACAGGTGCCGTCCCTGCTGTAGCGAAGGTACGACGAATCCACTACGGGTCACGAGCCGGTCACGATGAGCGGCTGGACACCGCAGGCGCTCTTGCCTGCCCTGAGCGGCCCGGCGTAGACCGGACCGCACGGGACAGTGATATTGACGTTCAGCGATGAGCCATGACCTTCAGTTCCATGACGTTCAACGGAGAACGACGAACGGGGAAGTGATGCGCAGCAAGAGCAGCACCATCCGGACCCACAGGACCGTCACCACCCTCGCCGCACTGCTCGCGGGATCCCTGGCGCTCAGTGCCTGCTCCAGCGGTGACAACCACAAGAGGGGCGGCGGCGACAGCAGCCCTGCAGCCACCGGCTCCACCGTGACCCTGCCGAAGCTGAACGGTGCGAAGCTGGAGATCGCCGCCGTCTGGACCGGCCAGGAGCAGAAGAACTTCAAGCAGGTCCTGGCCGAGTTCGAGAAGCGCACCGGCGCGAAGGTCACCTTCGTGCCCGCCCAGGACCCCATCATCAACTTCCTCGGTTCGAAGATCGCGGGCGGTCAGCCGCCGGACGTGGCGCTGCTGCCGCAGCCCGGCGCGATCAAGCAGGCCGTGCAGCGCAAGTGGGCCAAGCCGCTCGGGCCGGAGGCCCTGAAGGAGTTGCAGAAGAACTACTCGCAGGGCTGGCAGGACATCGGCAAGGTCGACGGCAAGCAGTACGGCGCCTACTACAAGGCCGCCAACAAGTCCCTGATCTGGTACAACGCCAAGGTCTTCGCGAACGCGGGCGCCAAGGAGCCGAAGACCTGGAAGGACCTGCTGACGACGGCGCGGGCGGTGTACGACTCCGGGGTCACCCCGTTCTCGGTGGCCGGCGCCGACGGCTGGCCGCTGACGGACTGGTTCGAGAACATCTATCTGTCCCAGGCGGGCCCGCAGAAGTACGACGAGCTGGCCCAGCACAAGATCAAGTGGACGGATCCCTCGGTCAAGCAGGCGCTGACCACCCTCGCCCAGATCTGGGGCAAGAAGGACTACCTGGCGGGCGGCCAGGACGGCGCGCTGCAGACGGAGTTCCCGGCCTCGGTCACCCAGACCTTCACCGGCGGCGACCAGCCGAAGGCCGCGATGGTCTACGAGGGCGACTTCGTGCAGGTCAACATCGGTGAGACCAAGGCGAAGGTGGGCACGGACGCGAAGGTGTTCCCGTTCCCGGCGGTCGGCGCCACCGCGCCGGTGGTCTCCGGCGGTGACGCGGCCGTGATCCTGAAGGACTCCAAGGCCGCCCAGGCCCTGGTCACCTTCCTCGCCTCCCCGGACGCGGCGACGATCCAGGCGAAGCTCGGCGGCTATCTCTCGCCGAACAAGAACGTGCCGATCTCGGCGTACCCGAACCCGGTGCAGCAGAAGATCGCCAAGGCGCTGATCGCGTCCGGTGACGACTTCCGCTTCGACATGTCCGACCAGGCCCCGCAGGCCTTCGGCGGCACCCCCGGCAAGGGTGAGTGGAAGGACCTGCAGGACTTCCTGAAGAACCCGACGGACGTCGCGGGCACCCAGGCGAAGCTGGAGAAGGACGCGGCGGCCGCGTACGGAAGCGGGAGCTGATCCGGCGATGGCGCCGGCGGCAACGGCGGCCGGGGCCCCACCGGGCCCCGCCGCGCCCCGCGGTCGCAAGAGCGTGACCGGCACCCGCAGGACCGTGGCAGCCCTGTTCCTGCTGCCCGCCCTGGTGCTGCTCGGCGCGCTCGTGGTCTACCCGATCGGGTACTCGGTCATCCGCAGCTTCTACAACGCCTCCGGCGACGGTTTCGCCGGCGCCGACAACTACAAGACCCTCTTCACCGACGACGGCATCCGCACCGCTCTGAAGAACAACGTCATCTGGGTGGTGTTCGCACCCACGGTCTCCACCGCGCTCGGTCTGATCTTCGCGGTGCTGACCGAACGGGTGCGCTGGGGAACGGCGTTCAAGCTGGTCGTCTTCATGCCGATGGCGATCTCGATGCTGGCGGCCGGGATCATCTTCCGGCTGGTGTACGACCAGGACCCGAACAAGGGGGTCGCGAACGCGGTGTGGGTGGGCATCCACGACACCTTCGCCCAGTCCTCGGCGTTCCCGAACGCCCACCCCGGCCGCGAGTCGCCGCTCACACCCGACGGCGGCGGCTTCATCACCAAGGCAACCGTCCACACGGGCCGGACCGTCGCCCTGCCCCTCGTCGGTGTCGCCCCCGACCAGATGCCGGACGGCGCGAGGAGCGCCGTGGCGGCCAGGCCGGAGCCCGGGAAGATCACCGGCACCACCTGGCAGGACTTCACCCGCGGCAAGGGCGTCGGCAGGCTCGGCGCCCCCGACCCGTCCGAGCGTGGTTACGACGGGATGCGCATCGAGGCGGTCAGGGACGGCAAGGTGGTGGCATCGGCCACGGCCGCCGCCGACGGCACGTTCACCCTGCCCGCCTCTGCCGACGGGGCCCGCCTCAGGCTTCCGGCGAGCAACTTCAGGCAGCCCTACAACGGCGTCGAATGGCTCGGTCCGTCCCTCGTGACACCCGCCATCATCGGCGCGTACGTGTGGATGTGGGCCGGTTTCGCGATGGTGCTGATCGCGGCCGGGCTCGCCGGCGTGCCCCGGGAGCTGCTGGAGGCGGCACGGGTGGACGGCGCCAACGAGTGGCAGGTGTTCCGCAAAGTCACCGTGCCGCTGCTCGCGCCGGTCCTCGCGGTGGTCGTCGTCACGTTGATGATCAACGTGCTGAAGGTGTTCGACCTCGTCTACATCATCGCGCCGGGTTCCTCCCAGGACGACGCGAACGTGCTGGCCCTGGAGCTGTACCGCAAGGGCTTCGCGGAGGACCAGCCGGGCGTCGCGAGCGCGATCGCGGTGCTGCTGCTGGTGCTGGTGATTCCGGTGATGGCGTTCAACATCCGCCGGCTGAGGCGGGAGGTGCGGCGATGACGGCGACCACCGGGAGCATCGGGAAGGTGTCCCCCGCCGGCACGACGGTGAAAGGGCGCCGGTCGCTCGGCTCCAAGATCGCCGAGAAGCTCGGCGGCGGCCTGGTCCGCGTGTTCCTGATCGTCGTGGGCCTGTTCTGGCTGGTGCCGACGATCGGTCTGCTCATCTCCTCGCTGCGGGCGCCCGAGGACATGAGCGCGAGCGGCTGGTGGACGGTGTTCACCAAGCCGTCCCAGCTCACCTTCGACAGTTACCGGAAACTGCTGGAGAACGGCGACATCACCCACTCCCTGCTGAACACCGTGCTGATCACGGTCCCGGCGACCGTCCTGGTCGTCGTGGTCGGCGCGCTCGCGGGCTACGCGTTCGCGTGGATGGAGTTCCCCGGCCGGGACTGGTGGTTCCTCGGCGTGGTGAGCCTGCTGGTGGTGCCCGTGCAGGTGGCGCTGATCCCGATCGCCGAACTGTTCGGCAGGATCGGCCTATTCGGGACGATCCTGGGGGTGATCCTGTTCCACACCGGCTTCGGTCTGCCGTTCGCGGTGTTCCTGCTGCGGAACTTCTTCGCGGAGATCCCGCGCGAGCTGCTGGAGGCGGCCCGTCTGGACGGCGCCGGTGAACTGAGGCTGTTCGCACGGGTGGTGATGCCGCTCGGCGGGCCGGCGATCGCGAGCCTCGGCATCTTCCAGTTCCTGTGGGTGTGGAACGACATGCTGGTCGCGCTGGTGTTCACCAAGTCGGGCACCCAGCCGATCACGGTCGCACTGCAGACGCAGGTACGGCAGTTCGGCAACAACATCGACGTGCTGGCACCCGGCGCGTTCATCTCCATGGTGATCCCGCTGGCCGTCTTCTTCGCGTTCCAGCGGCAGTTCGTGTCCGGGGTGATGGCGGGCGCGGTCAAGTAGCCACGCACCGGTGGCACTCCGTGAGGGGCGGGCCCTGCGCCGTAAGGGGCCCGCCGCTTCCCGTTCACCGGGTGTCCCCCACATGCCGTACGCCCCGTAACCAATTCACTCCATCGGCCGTTCCCGGTCAGAACCCCGCGCCGACCGACGACCCATGGATGCCCCTTGCCCAGGTTCAGTGTCATTGTCCCCGCGTACCAGGTCCAGGCGTATCTCTCCGAGTGCCTGGACTCGGTGCTCTCGCAGTCGTACCCCGATCTCGAACTGATCGCCGTGGACGACTGCTCGCCCGACGCCTGCGGGGCGATCATCGACGAGTACGCGGCCCGTGACGCCCGGGTGCGGCCGGTGCACCTGGCGGCGAACCAGGGGCTCGGGCGGGCCCGGAACGCCGGGATGGCCGAGGCGAGCGGCGACTACCTGGTCTTCCTGGACAGCGACGACACCCTCACCCCGGACACACTGCGCTCGATCGCGGACCGGCTCAAGGAGACCGGCGAGCCGGACGTGCTGGTGTACGACTACGCGCGCACCTACTGGGACGGCCGGACGGTGCGCAACCAGCTCGCCGCCCGGCTCGCCGAGCAGGGCCCGGTGCCGTTCCGCCTGGAGGACCGGCCGGGGCTGCTGTGGGTGCTGATGGTGGCCTGGAACAAGGCCTGCCGGCGGGAGTTCGTCGAGGAGCACGGCTTCGCCTTCCCGCCGGGCTACTACGAGGACACGCCGTGGACCTTCCCGGTGCTGATGACGGCGGAGTCGATCGCCACCCTGGACCGGGTGTGCGTGCATTACCGGCAGCGCCGGCAGGGCAGCATCCTCGGCACCACCAGCCGCAAGCACTTCGACCTGTTCGAGCAGTACGACCGGGTGTTCGCGTACGTCGACGCACACCCGGAACTGGCACGGTGGCGGCCGGAGTTGTTCCGCCGCATGGTCGACCACTGTGCGACGGTGTTCACCAGGCCGGGACGGCTGCCGCGCGGCAGCCACGGCGAGTTCCTGCGCCGGGCCCGTGCCCACTGCCGCCGCCACCGCGTCCCCGGGAGCCGGCTGCGGTGGCGGCACCTCCTGGTCCGCTTCGGCCTGCACCGCACGTTCCGCGCGTGCCGGCTGGCCGCGGCCGTGCGCCGGCGCACACTGAAAGCGGTGGTGAAGCTGGCCCGCGTCGTGCGCGCCGGCGCGCTGCGGCTGCACTACCGGATCCAGCTGCGGCTGCCGGTCCGCTCCGACCGGGCGGTGTTCACCGCCGGCGCGGGCCGCGGCCACGGCGGTGACCCGGGCGCCCTGGAGGAGGCGTTCCGCACCCACACCCCGCACATCCGCACCGCCTGGATCGCCCGCCCCGAGCACCAGCACGCGGTCCCGCCCGGGCCGCGCCGCCTGCGGCCCGGCACCGCTGCCTACTGGACGGCGCTGGCCCGCTCCAAGTACCTGGTCACCGACGACGTCCTGGACCGGGGGCTGCGCAAGCGGCACGGGCAGATCCTGATCCAGACCCGGCAGGGCACCCCGCTCAAGCACATGGGCCTGGACCTCCAGGAACGTCCGGCGGCGGCCCACGGCACCGACTTCGCCGAGCTGCTGCGCGGCGTCGACCAGTGGGACGTCGTCCTGTCCGGCAACCGGCACTCGACGCTGGTCTGGGAGCGGGTCCTCCCGGGCCGGTACCGCACGCTGGAGTACGGGTCGCCGCGCAACGACGTCTTCCAGCGGGCGACCTCCGCGGACGTCGCGCGGCTGCGGGAGGGGCTCGGCATCCCCGAGGACGCGGTCGCGATCCTGTACGCGCCGACCTTCCGCGACCATCTGCGCACCCAGCGCCCGCTGCTGGACCTGGAGCGGATCGTGCGCCGCCTCGGCCCGCGTTTCGTGATCCTGGCCCGCCCCCACCCCGTGCACGGCGGCCCGCTCGGCACGGGCGGCCGGGTCGTCGACGTCTCCGGCCACCCGAGCGTGGAGTCCCTCTGTCTGGCCTCGGACGCCCTGCTCACCGACTACTCGTCGATCATGTTCGACTACGCCAACCTGGACCGCCCGATCGTGGTGCACACCGGTGACTGGGAGGCGTACCAGGCGGCCCGCGGGACCTACTTCGACCTGCGCGCCTGCCCGCCGGGCGCGGTCGCGCGCAGCGAGGACGAGCTCATCGACATCTTCGCCACGGGCCACTGGCGCGGCACGCGCTCGGCCCAGCTGCGGGCGGCGTTCAGGGAGCGGTTCTGCCCGTACGACGACGGGCGCGCCGCCGAGCGGGTCGTACGCCATGTGGTGCTGGGCGGGACGGGGCTGCCGCCGGTGGTGCCGCTCGCGGAGCGCAAGCCGGTGCCGTCGGCCTGCGCCCGCTCACCGCTGGCCACCCTGCCGCAACCTTCCGGTTCCCTCCCCGTCACCGAGGGGCGCTGAACACCGTTGGTCCTTCCGGTAGCTCCTGTGCCCCTCGGCTCGACGCGGCCCAGTCCGAGCCGGCCGTCCACCTGGCGTCCGGCGGGGCGGCCCGGGCGCGTCCCCGGCCGGGTCCGCAAGACAACGGAAAGAGCAGAATGCCCCGCTTCAGCATCATCGTCCCGTCCCATGGGGCCGCCGCCCGGCTGTCCCAGGCGCTGGACTCGGTCCTCGGCCAGTCGTTCGGCGATCTTGAGCTGATCCCGGTCTGCGACGCGCCCGACTCCCCGGCCGCCGCCGTGGCCGCCGGCCACGCGCAGCGGGACTCCCGGGTGACGCCGGTCGACTCACCGCCGTCCGCCGGCCTGAGCGGGGCACGCAACGCGGGGATCCGGGCGGCGACCGGCGCGTACGTGCTGTTCCTCGACGGCGACGACCTGCTGCTGCCGGGCGCGCTCGCGGCGCTGGACTCCCGGCTGACCGAGACCGGCGCAGTGGACGTGCTCTACGTCCAGCACGAGCGCGCGCCCTGGTGGGAGGGCGAGCCGGCCAACCCGGCCGCGCCGCTGCTCGCCGGGGCCCCGAAGGGCGGTTTCGCCCCGGCCGACCTCCCGGAACTGACCGGCGTACAGCTACCGGCGTGGAGCGCGGTCTACCGCCGCTCCTTCCTCACCGAGCACGAACTCACCTTCCCCGACAGCCACTTCACCGACCTCGGCTGGGGCGGGCTGACCACGCTCGCCGCCGCGCGGATCGCGGTGCTGCACCGGGTCGTCGTACGGCACCGGCTGCGCCGCCAGGGCAGCCGGCTCAATCTGCCGGGGCCGCACCAGCACGACCTGCTCGACCAGGTGGAGCTGGTGCTGACCCGGGCCGCCGAGCGCGCGCTGCCCGCCGAGCGGATCCGCCCCCTGTTCGAGCAGCTGTTCACCTACGTGCTGAAGACCGCGTCCCGGCCGGAACGGCTGCCGTCCGGGCGCCGGGCGTTCTTCCGCCGCGCGGCACGTCTCTACCGGCGCCACCGGCCGGCCGGCTACCGGCCGCCCGGCGGCAGTCTGGGCGTGCAGCACGGGCTGCTGGCGACCGGGGCGTACAGCGCGTTCCGGGCCCTGCGCGGCGCCAACCAGACCGCCGCTTACGCCGCCGAGCGCCTGCCGCGCCCGCACCTGCTGCGCACCCGGCTGCGCTACACCCGCGATCTGCACCGTCCCCTCGATCCCCAGCTGGCCGTGTACTGCGCCTACTGGGGCCGCGGCTACACCTGCAACCCGGCGGCGATCCACGCCAAGGCGCGCGAACTCGCCCCGCACATCCGCTCGGTGTTCCTGGTGGAGGCCGACCAGGCGCACGCGATGCCGGAGGACGTGGAGTACGCGGTGATCGGCTCCCGCCGCTACTGGGAGGTGCTGGCGCGCGCCAAGTACCTGATCAACAACGCCAACTTCGCCGAGGGGATCGTCAAGCGGCCGGGCAGTGTGCACCTGCAGACCCAGCACGGCACCCCGCTGAAGACGATGGGCGTGGACCAGGCGCCGTACCCGGTGGTGGCCGCGCAGTCGGGCAGCTACACCAGGCTGCTCGGCCGGGTCGACCGCTGGGACTTCAACCTCTCCTCCAACCGCCACTCCACGCAGATGTGGGAGCGCGCCTTCCCCGGTTCCTGGGAGGCACTGGAGTACGGCTATCCGCGCAACGACGTCTACTGCACGGCGACTGCCGCGGACGTGGCACGGATCAGGCGGCATCTGGGCGTCCCGGAGGGCAGGACGGCCGTCCTGTACGCGCCCACCCACCGCGACCACCACACCGGCTTCGAGCCCGGCCTGGACCTGGAGGCCTTCTGCGAGGCGGCCGGCGAGGACGTCGTCGTGCTGCTGCGCGCCCACTACTTCTACGACCGGGGGCCCCTGCAGAGCTCCGGCCGGATCATCGACGTCACCGCGCACCGCTCCTCGGAGGACGTGTGCCTGGCGGCGGACGCGCTGGTCACCGACTACTCGTCGATCATGTTCGACTACGCCAACCTGGACCGTCCGATCGTCGTGTACGCCGACGACTGGGAGGTCTACCGGGAGACGCGGGGCGTCTACTTCGATCTGATGGCCGAGCCGCCCGGCCCGGTCGCGCGCACCCCGCAGGAGCTGGCGGCGGTCTTCCGCGACGGTTCGTACGCGGGCCCGGAGGCGACGGCGCTCAGGGCCGCGTTCCGGGAGCGGTTCTGCGAGTTCGACGACGGCCGGGCCGCCGAGCGCGTCGTACGGCGGGTGCTGCTCGGCGAGCCGCCGGAGGCGGTTCCGCCCGTGATCCCGCTCGCGCAACGCGTTCCCGCCCCCGCCGCCGCGACCCTCGTGAGGAGCTGACCCGCCGTGCCCCGCTTCAGTGTGATCGTGCCCTGTTTCAAGGTGCAGGGTTTTCTGCGCGAGTGCCTGGACTCGGTGCTGCTGCAGTCCTTCGGCGACTTCGAGCTGATCGCCGTGGACGACCGTTCCCCGGACGGCTGCGGCGCCATCCTCGACGAGTACGCCGGGCGTGACCCGCGGGTGAAGGTGCTGCACCTGCCGGAGAACGTGGGCCTCGGCCGGGCCCGCAACGCCGGGATGCCGCACGCCACCGGCGACTACCTGTTCTTCCTGGACAGCGACGACACCCTCACCCCGGACGCGCTGCGGGCGATCGCGGACCGGCTGGCGGAGGCCGAGGACCCGGACGTGCTGGTCTTCGACTACGCGCGTACCTACTGGTGGGGCGGCACCCGGCGCAACGTCCTGGCCGAGGTGCTCGCCGAGGCCGGCCCCGGCACGTTCACCGTCGACGAGTTCCCGCGGGTCCTGGACCTGCTGATGGTGGTGTGGAACAAGGTCTACCGGCGGGACTTCGTGACGGAGAACGGCTTCGAGTTCCCGCCCGGCTACTACGAGGACACCCCCTGGACCTTCCCGGTCATGCTCAGCGCCCGGCGGATCGCCACGCTGGACCGCATCTGCCTGAACTACCGGCAGCGCCGGCAGGGCAGCATCCTGTCCACCACCAGCCGTAAGCACTTCGACATCCACGACCAGTACGAGCGGGTCTTCGGCTTCGTCGAGCAGCACCCGGAACTCGCGCACTGGCGGCCGTATCTGCACCGCAAGATGGGCGAGCACTGCCTGGACATCCTGGCCAAGCCGGACCGGCTGCCGCCCGCCGACAGGGCAGAGTTCTTCCGGCGTACGGCGAGGATGTTCCGCGACCGCAGGCCCGAGGGCGCCCTGGTCGACGGCGAGGTCGGCATGCTGGAGGGCACCTGGACGGGTTACCGGATTAAGCGGCAGGCGGTGCGGGCCGGACGGGAAGCGGCACGCCGGGCCGGTGTGGTCCGCGACGCGGCCGCCGCCCGGGCCCGCTCCGGCTGGGCGTCCGTGCACGCGTGCCGCCCGCTCGACCCGCACCTGGTCGTCTACTCGGCGTCCTCGCACCGCGGCATGCTCGGCGACCCGGCCGCCGTCTACGCCAAGGCCCGCGAGATCGCCCCGCAGTTGCGCGGTGTGTGGGCGGTGAAGGACGCGGAGAGCGCCGCGCAGCTGCCGCCCGGCGTGGAGCACGTGATCGTGGGCTCCCGGCGCTATCTGGAGGTCACCGCGCGGGCGACGTTCTTCGTCAACGACGTCAACTGGCCCGGCACCCTGGCCAAGCGGCCCGGCACCGTGCACGTCCACACCCACCAGGGCACGCCGCTGAAGCACATGGGCGCCGACCTGCTGGACAAGCCCGGCGCCCGGCTCGGCCTCGACGTGCCGCAGATGCTGCGCAGGGCCGACCGCTGGGACTACAGCCTGGTCGCCAACCGCCACTCCGAGCTGGTCTGGGAACGCGCCTACCCCTGCCACTTCGCCTCGGTGCGCACCGGCAGCCCCCGCAACGACGTCCTGGTGAACGGCGGTCCGGGCGATTTCCGGGAGCGGTTCGGCATCCCTGCGGAGAACAGGGTCGTGCTGTACGCGCCGACCCGCCGGGACTACCGGCGCAGCGGGCATGTGGACCGGATCGACCTCGACCGGTTCGCGGCGGACCTGGGCGAGGGGCACACCCTCGTGGTCCGGCTGCACCCGTCGCTGGCGCAGGGCCCGGCGCGCGGAATGGGTCTGGCCGAGCTGGCCCGGCGCGGGATCGTGGTCGACGCGACCGACGAGCCGCGTGTGGAGGACGTGCTGCTCGCGGCGGACGTGCTGGTCACCGACTACTCGGCCGTGATGTTCGACTACGCCAACCTGGACCGGCCGATCGTGGTGCACGCCGACGACTGGCCCGCGTACAGGGCGAGCCGGGGCGCCTACTTCGACATCACCGCCGAGCCGCCCGGCCATGTCACGCACTCCTACCGGGACCTGGCCCGGCTGTTCGCGTCGGGTACCTGGCAGGACGAGGAGTCGGCGCGGCTGCGGGCCTGCTTCCGGTCCCGGTTCTGCGAGTTCGACGACGGCCGGGCCGCCGAGCGGGTGGTGCGGACGCTGCTGCTGGGCGAGCCGATGACCGGCCCGGACGTGGTACGGATCCCGGGCCAGCCGGCCGGCCGGGACACGCTGGCGCCGGCGTAGGGCGCACACCCGCGGGGCGCCGGTGGCACCGGCACCCCGCGGGTCGCGTGCCTCACTCGATGACGAGGTCGACCTCGATGTTGCCGCGGGTGGCGTTGGAGTAGGGGCAGACCTGGTGGGCGGTCTCGACCAGCTTGCGGCCGGTCTCCTCGTCCACGGTGCCGGGCAGCTCGACGCGCAGCGTCACCTTCAGCCCGAAGCCCTCGCCCTGCTTGCCGATGCCGACCTCGGCGGTGACCGCCGCGTCGCTGACGTCGACCTTCGCCTGCCGGCCGACGAGGCCGAGGGCGCTGCCGAAGCAGGCGGCGTAACCGGCGGCGAAGAGCTGCTCGGGGTTGGTGCCCTCGCCGTTGCCGCCGAGCTCCACGGGCGGGGCCAGCTTGAGGTCGATCCTGCCGTCGGACGAGACGGCACGACCCTCGCGGCCGTGGGTGGCGGTGGCGACTGCGGTGTAGAGCGCGTCCATGGTGACCCGTCCTCTCGATATGTGTCCGTTGCGGTCTTGCGAGCACAAGTAGAGCACACAATTAAGTTGTGCACAACTAAATGGCTCGAAAGAGCTACCCTGGATCCATGACCGCCTCGCCCATCGCCGACGCCGACTGGCTCCGCCTCGACCGCCAGATCTGCTTCTCCCTGCACGCCGCGTCCCGCGCCTTCAACGGCGTCTACCGCGTCCTCCTCAAGGACCTCGGGCTCACCTACCCGCAGTACCTGGTCATGCTGGTGCTGTGGGAACAGGGCGATCTGCCCGTCAAGAAACTGGGCGAGCATCTGCGGCTCGACTCCGGCACGCTCTCCCCGCTGGTCAAGCGGCTGGAAGGGGCCGGCCTGGTGCGCCGGGAGCGCAGCGCGCAGGACGAGCGCTCGGTGCGGGTCCTGCTCACCGAGGAGGGTGCGGTCCTGCGCGAGCGGGCCCTGGAGGTGCCGCGTCGCATCTTCGATGCGACCGGCTTCGGCCTGGAGGAGATCGCCGACCTGCGCGACAGCCTCGACCGGCTCACCACCGCGCTGGACGCGGCGACCGGAGCTCAGGAGCCCGAGGCCGGCTAGCCGCTGCGGGCAGGGGGTCACGGACATACAGCCGTACGGCCAGCCCACCTCGCAGCACTTCCCGCCGCCCGGTGAAGTCCCGGTGCAGTACGGCGAGTTCGGCTCGCAGGGTGGGGTTGTGCGGGCGCCGGCGCCCGGTGAGCAGATCCGGGTCCGCCACGACCCACACCCGTTTCAGCCGCGCCAGCCTCCGCCACACCTCCCGGGGCCCGGCCTCCCGCCCGTACAGACTCCCCGAGCTCGCGGCCCCCTCCACCAGCGCCACGTCCCGCGCCCCCCGGAACGCCCCCGGGTAGGCGAGGGCCACGTTGCGCACGTTCGCCGGCAGGAACAGCACAGGGTCGGCGGGCGCCAGTTCCCGCGCCACCACCCGTGAGGCGGCCCCGAGATCGTCGGGGCGGGTGCGGGGGTCGCGGTCCGCGCGGAGGAGGGGGAACTGGTGGAGGAAGGCGAGGCCGATGGCGAGAACACCGGTGAGGGTGACGAGGGCCGGCCGCAAGGCCTTGCGGGACCGCGGCACAGGGCGCCCGGCCGGCCGGCCGTCGCACAGCCGCCCCACCGCCCCGGCCACCCGCTCGGCCCCGGCGGCGACCAGCAACGGTGCCCCGCCCAGTGCGTACAGCACGTACCGGTCGACGAACAGCGGCGAGACCTGGGACGCCAGCATCAGCACCACGGGCGGCACCACGGTCAACGGCAAGGCGACACCCGCGAGGGTGATGTCGCGCCGCCGCACCGTAAGCCCGCTCAGCCCGGCCAGCGCGAGGACCAGACACACCGCGCACACCGCACCCGAGGACCCGAGGAACTGCCGGCACAGCCCTTGCGCCGTGGACGCCGTGGGCCTCTGCAACCACGCCACCTGCGCCGCCTGCCCCTGCGACACGAGCACCATGGGCACCAGCGACACGGCCACCGCACCGGCCGCGCACCCCCACCCCCGCCACACCCGCGCCCCGGCCCCCGCCAGCGCCAGCGACACCGCGTGGGCGCACAGCAGCAGGACCGCGAACTCGTGCAGCAAGCAGGTGAGGCCCAGGACGGCGCCGTACGCCGCCCAGGACCGCCGGGACGGGTCCTGCACCGCCCGCGCCCACAGCAGCGTGGCACCGGTGGCACCGGCGGCCACCAGGGCGTACGAGCGGCCTTCCTGTGCGTAGTGGCCGGCCATCGGCACGACGGCGTACAGCAGCCCCGCCCACAGCCCGACGCGCGGCCGGGCCAGCCGGGTGCCGAGCGCCGCGACCAGCGCGGCCGTCACCGCCGCCGCGCACACCGAGGGCAGCCGCAGCACGACCTCGCCGGGGTGGACGGCGAGGACGGCGTGCACGAGGAGGTAGTACAGGCCGTGCACGGCGTCGACATGGTGCAGCAGCAGCCAGATCTGCGGCACCGTACGCCGCCCCACCTGGAGACTGACAGCCTCGTCGCGCCACATCCCGCCGCGGTCGAGTCCCCACAGCCCGACCGCGGACATCACCAGCGCGGGCACGCCCACGGCGGCCCGCCGGCGGATCCGGGCCCGCCGGCCCTTTCGCGCAAGCGTCGCCCCACCGGCCGGTACGACCACTGAGGTTGCAGCCGCCTCGCGCGACTGCGGTTGCACAGGGAGCCCGACGTTCACCACGGTCCGCCCGATCTTTTCCGATTAGCCAACCTTTTTGCAGTCATGACGGCGTATCAGCATGGATACGCCATCCGCGCCGCTTAGGCTGCCATGCGATGAACCGTCTCCGTGTCAACTCCGGCCCGGTCCTCGGCGTCACCGCCCTCTGGCTGGCCACCCGTGCCCTGATGCTGTGGCTGCTCGTCCACGACAGCTCTCCGCTGCTAGGCGGGGGAGCGGTGGACCGTGAGGTATGGCGCCTCTACTCCGGCTGGTACGGCGTCCTCGCGCACGGCTCCTTCCCGGCGCACGACACGCTCTGGCAGTACCCGCCGGGCGCCGGCGTGGTGCTGCTGGCGCCGCGTCTGCTGCCGTGGCTGACGTACTTCCAGGCGTTCGTGGTGCTCACGCTGGCCGTGGACGCGCTGGTCACGGTGGCGCTCACCCGCACGGGCACGCGCACCGGGCGCAGCCTGCTCGGCGCGGCCCTGTGGACGGGTGGCCTGCCGCTGCTGCTGCACATCCCGCTCGCCCGCTACGACGTGCAGGTCACCGCCCTGGCCGTGCTCTCCCTGCTGGCGCTGGGCCGCTCGGCGCGGACGGGCGGGGTGTTCGGGGCGCTGGGTGCGCTGGTGAAGGTGTGGCCGGCGCTGGTGCTGCTGGGCACGCCCCGGGGGCCGGTGACGCGCCGGGCGTGGGGGTGGGCGACGGCGACCGCAGTCGCGGCGCTCGGTGTTCTCGCCGTGTTGTTCGACCATCCCCTGTCCTTTCTGTGGGAGCAGGGCGGACGGGGCGTGCAGATCGAGTCGCTCGGCGGTACGGCGCTGAACCTGGCGCGGCACGCCGGCTGGCCGGGCCGTGCGGACTACCGGTACGGCGCCGTCGAACTGGTCGGCCCGCACGTGGACGCCGTCGCGGCCGCCTCCCTGGCACTGACGGTGGTCGCCTTCGCGCTGCTGGTGCTGTGGCGGCTGCGGGCGCGGCACTGGAGCGGCGCCACGCCGTTCGACGCGGCGCTGTGCGCGGTGCTGCTGTTCACGGTCACCAGCCGGGTGATCAGCCCGCAGTACATGGTCTGGCTGCTCGGTCTCGCCGCCGTGTGCACGACCTCGCGGCACACCAGCCAGCGGCCGGTCGCGGGGCTGGTCCTGGTGGCCACCGCGCTGAGCTCCCTGGTGTTCCCGATGCACTACGCCGAGGTGGTCGACGGCACCTGGACCGGCTGTCTGCTGATGCTGGCCCGCAACGGGGTGCTGGCGTCCGCGGCCGTGCTGTCGTTCCTCCGGCTGTGGCGGGCGGCGCGGCCGAACGGAAAGACCCCGCCGGCAACGGAACCCCGCCCCGGATACGACCGTCTTCCGAAGCGAGCGCTAAGTCTTTCTTAACGTTGTATTACTGAACATTTCTACGCTCCGCTCGTGGACCTGATGCGACCAGACCCGCCAGACACCTCCGACACCTCCGACACCTCCGACACCTCCGACGCCCCCGGCGCCGCCGACACGGCGGTCACCTCCGTCACGGCAGTCACGGCGGACACAGCAGTAACCGCCGACACACCAGATACGGCAGGTACCCCAGACCCGGCAGGTACCGGGGAGTCGCCGCGCTCGCCGCAGGTCGGTGTCGTCGTCATCGGGTACAACGACCGGGCCCATGTCGGTGACGCCGTGCGTTCGGCGCTCGCCCAGGGACCGGCGGTCGCCGAGGTCGTCGCCGTGGACGACAGCTCCACGGACGGCAGTGCCGAGCTGCTCGACCGGCTGGCCGCCGACGAACCCCGGCTGCGGGTGGTGCGCCGGGACGTGAACAGCGGCGGCTGCGGCAGCCCGCGCAACACCGGCATCGACGCGGTGACCACGCCGTACGTGATGTTCCTGGACAGCGACGACGTGCTGCCGCCCGGCGCGGTGGACGCGCTGCTGACGGCGGCCGAGGGGGCGCGTGCCGAGGTCGCGAGCGGGCTGTGCGTGCGCCGGGAACTCCCCTCGGGGCGTGAACAACCGTGGCAGGAAGCCCTCTACACGGCGCACACCGTTCTCGCGCGCCCCGCGCAGCGGCCGCGCCTGGTCCACGACACCCTGTGCGTCAACAAGCTGTACCGCACCGACTTCCTGCGGGCGCACGGCATCCGCTTCCCGGAGGGCCGCTTCCTCTACGAGGACATCGTCTTCACCGCGCGCGTGCTGGCCGCCGGCCCGCGCATCGCGCTCGCACCGGACCGCGTGTACGTGTGGCATGTGCGCCGATCCGCCGAGCAGCTGTCGCTGTCCCTGGACCGCGAACACATCGACAACTGGAAGGCGCGCCTCGAGGCGTGCGCGCAGGCGTACGACATCCTCCTGGGCGCCGGTCAGAAGGAACTGGCGCGGGCGGCGCGGGCCAAGTTCCTCGACCACGAGGTGCGGATGTACGCGCGCGAGCTGGGATTGCGCGACGCGCACTACCGGCGCGAGTGGTGGGCGCACACCCGGGACTATCTGGCGCGCTACGACGCCGCCGACTGGGAGCTCAACCCGAGCGCTCCGGGCCGACTGCTCGGCCGGGTGATCCTGGAGTCGCCCGAGCCCCGCGACCTGCCCCGGCTGCGCGAGCTGGCCGCCCGCCCGGCCCGCCTGCTGCCGCCGTACGCCCGCACCCCCGCCGGCGTCCCCGCCTGGTCCACCGACCTCCCCCAGGTCACCCTCACGCCGTTCCTGACCCGTCCCACCGCCGCGCTCCCCCTCGCGTTCGACGCGGAACTGCGGCCACGCGCGCGTGTCTCGCGCCTGTGTCTGCGGCTGCACGAGCTGTACGGAAGGGTGGCCGAGGCGGACCCGCGCGAGGTGGACGTGGAATGGCAGTCCCGGGACGACGACCGGACCCGGGGGCTCACGACGGTTCCGCTCACGCCCTCCGGCGGGGCGGCCAGCGCACGAGGCGGCGCGGAAACCGCAGCGCGAACCGGCGCGGAATCCGGCCCGGGGGCCGGTGCGAGGACCGGTCCGGACAGCTGGTCGGCCGAACTTCCGGTCGACCTGGGGGCGCTCGGCGCGGGCACCTGGGACCTGCGGCTGACCGTACGCTTCGGCGACGGCACGCAGCGGGTCGTCACGGCGCACGCCCTGGCGGGCGCCGGCCGGCTGCGCCGGCGCGCCGTCCCGAGCTTCCGGTACGGGGTGCTCCTGGTGCAGCCGTACGCCACGCACTCCGGGGCGCTGGCCGTGCGCCTGGCCACCGGAGCGCGCGGAGTGCTGCAGGTGGTGGGCGGCCGGCTCCGCCGGCTGCGCCACTGAGACGCCGACTGCTTCACTGAGAGAGACCCGCTGCTCCACCGAGCGGCTGAACGGGCCAACTGACGAGGAGACGGCCACCATGACCTGGCTGATCACCGGCGGTGCCGGATACATCGGGGCACACGTCGTACGGGCGATGACCGAGGCGGGCGAGCGCACGGTCGTCTACGACGACCTGTCCACGGGCGTCGCCGAACGCGTCCCGGCGGAGGTCCCCCTGGTGCGGGGCTCCGTCCTGGACGCCGAGCTGGTGGCCCGCACGCTCGCCGAGCACGAGATCAGCGGGATCGTGCACCTGGCGGCGAAGAAGCAGGTGGGCGAGTCGGTGGAGCGCCCGCTGGACTACTACCGCGAGAACGTCGAGGGCCTGCGCGTCCTCCTGGAGGCGGTGACGGCGGCGGAGGTCCCGTCCTTCGTCCTGTCCTCCTCGGCCGCCGTCTACGGCATGCCGGACGTCGACCTGGTCACCGAGGAGACCCCCTGCCTGCCGTTGTCCCCCTACGGCGAGACCAAGCTGGCCGGCGAATGGCTGGTCCGCGCGACGGGCAGGGCGACCGGCTTGGCCACGGCCTCCCTCCGCTACTTCAACGTGGCGGGCGCGGCCGGCCCCGAACTCGCCGACACCGGCGTGTTCAACCTGATCCCGATGGTCTTCGAGAAGCTCACCGAGGGCGCGCCGCCGCGCATCTTCGGCGACGACTACCCGACGCCGGACGGCACCTGCGTGCGTGACTACATCCACGTGGTCGACCTGGCCGAGGCCCACGTCACCGTCGCCCGCGCCCTGGCCTCCTCCCCCGGCACCGACCTGACGCTCAACATCGGCCGCGGCGAGGGTGTTTCGGTGCGCGAGATGATCGACCGCATCAACGCGGTCACCGGCTACGACCGCCCGCCGACCGTCACCCCACGCCGCCCCGGCGATCCCGCGCGGGTCGTCGCCTCGGCCGCCCGCATCGCCACCGAGCTGGGCTGGCAGACCAAGTACGACGTCCAGGACATGATCACCTCGGCCTGGGAGGGCTGGGTGCACCATCACCCGGAGGCCGCCCGTTCATAGGCCTTCCGTACGGCGAGCGGCCGGGCCCCGAAGCCGACCGCGGGTGGTACGCGGGTGGTACACGGGGGCGGCTCGCACCGTTCCCCGCGCCCCTGAGGGCTCCGGCTCCGTCCACCGCGGACGGTGGCGCCGCCCTGCACCTGCGCCTGGCGGGGACACGGCTCCGCCGGAGAGCGCCCGGGAGCGCCGGAGCGGCCGCAGCCCCCGCTCTCCCCGGCGTGGAACTCTCACAACGCCTTGAGCGCCCCCGCCGTGGCCCGGGCCAGGTTGTCCAGGTAGCCCTTGGGCAGCCTGGGTGAGCGGATCACCACCGCGCGCCAGTACAGCGGGCCCGAGATCAGGTCCAGGGCGAGGTCGGGGTCCAGCCCCCCGCGCACCTCGCCCCGCTTCTCCGCCGCTGCCACGATCTTGCTGGCCACGCCCTCCTGCCCGTCCCGCAGGGCCTTCTGGAAGGCGTCGGCGATGTCGGGATTGCGGGCCGCCTCCGCCTGCAGGTCGGGGATGATCTGCGAGGCGACCGGATGGCGCAGGGCGCGCGAGGTGACCTCGTACAGCAGGCGGAGGTCGCCCTCCAGGGAACCCGTGTCGGGGACCGGGAGACCCAGGACCGCCATGGCGGAGACGACGTCCAGGACCAGGTGCAGTTTGGAACGCCAGCGCCGGTACACCGCCGTCTTGCCGACGCCCGCCCGCCGCGCGATGCCCTCGATGGACATGCGTGCGTATCCGACGGACGCGAGTTCCTCGAAGACCGCCGCCCGGATGGCCTCGGTCACATCTTCCCGGAGTACGGCGGCCCCCGCGGGGGACCGACGGCGCGGGCGCGTCGGCGGATCGTCGGCGTTCGTGGTCATGCTGCACAGCATAGGCCGTTACGACGAAACGGTTGCGTTCCGACGTCGATTGGTTCTACGCTCACGTTGCGACGATACGGTCCCGTTCCGACGTAAGAGAACGTGAAGAGAAGCGTAAGGAAACGAACGCGATGTCGGACGACGGACCACCGACGCGCCCCGGCTGACGGCCGGGCCGCGGCACCCCCTCCCCCCGAGCGAAAGCAGCGGATGTGAGCCAGGTCCTCGACACACCGCCCCCCACCCAGGCCCCGGCCGATGACGATCTCGCGGCGCTGGCCGCCCGGCACGGCCTGTCGGTCAGCGGCGCCCGCCCCTCGCTGCCGGACTACGTCCGCCAGCTGTGGGCCCGGCGCCACTTCATCACCGCCTTCGCGACCGCCAAGCTGACCGCGCAGTACAGCGAGGCGAAGCTCGGCCAGGTCTGGCAGGTCATGACCCCGCTGCTGAACGCGGCGGTCTACTACTTCATCTTCGGTGTGCTGCTCGGCACCAAGAAGGGCGTCCCGGACTACGTCCCGTTCCTGGTCACCGGCGTGTTCGTGTGGACGTTCACGCAGAGCTCGATCCAGGTCGGCACCCGGGCGATCTCCGGCAACCTGGGACTGGTGCGCGCGCTGCACTTCCCGCGCGCCGCGCTGCCGATCTCCTTCTGCATCCAGCAGCTCCAGCAGCTGCTGTTCTCGATGGCCGCGCTCGTCGTCATCCTGCTCTGCTTCGGCCTGCCGGTCACCGCCTCCTGGCTGCTGGTGATCCCGGCGCTGATCCTCCAGTTCCTGTTCAACGCGGGCATGGCGATGATCATGGCGCGGATGGGCGCCAAGACCCCGGACATCGCCCAGCTGATGCCGTTCGTGCTGCGCACCTGGATGTACGTGTCCGGCGTGATGTGGAGCATCGACAAGCTCACCAAGAAGGACCACCTGCCGCACATCGTCACGGTCCTGCTGCGGACCAACCCGGCCGCCGTCTACATCGACCTCATGCGCTACGCGCTGATCGCCAGTTTCCACGCCAAGCAGCTGCCCCCGCACGTGTGGCCGGTCGCCGTCGGCTGGGCCCTGGTCGTCGGCGTCGGCGGCTTCATCTACTTCTGGAAGGCAGAGGAGAAGTACGGCCGTGGCTGAGCAGACTCCTGAGAACCCCGAGATCCACGACGAGCTCCACGAGGAGACCCCCGACGAGCGCCTGATGCGCGAGAGGCGCGAGCGTCTCGCCCGCGCCGAGAAGATCCCCACCATCGTCTGCGACAACGTCGACATCGTCTACCGCGTCAACGGCACCGGCTCCGGCCGCGGCTCCGCCACCGCCGCCCTCAACCGCATGCTCCGCCGCCGGCAGGCCGAGAAGGCGGCCGGCGTGCGCCGGGTGCACGCGGTGAAGAAGGTGTCGTTCGTCGCGTACAAGGGTGAGGCGGTCGGCCTCATCGGCACCAACGGCTCGGGCAAGTCGACGCTGCTCAAGGCGGTCGCCGGACTGCTCCCCGTGGAGAACGGCCACATCTACACCAACGGCCAGCCCTCGCTGCTCGGCGTCAACGCCGCTCTGATGAACGACCTCACCGGTGAGCGCAACGTCTACCTCGGCGGCCTCGCCATGGGCATGTCCAGGGAACAGGTGAGGGAGCGCTACCAGGACATCGTCGACTTCTCCGGGATCAACGAGAAGGGCGACTTCATCACCCTGCCGATGCGCACGTACTCCTCCGGTATGGCCGCGCGGCTGCGGTTCTCCATCGCCGCCGCCAAGGACCACGACGTGCTGCTGATCGACGAGGCCCTCGCCACCGGTGACCGCAGGTTCCAGATGCGCTCCGAGGAGCGGATCCGCGAGCTGCGCGAGAAGGCGGGCACGGTCTTCCTGGTCAGCCACAACAACAAGTCGATCCGCGACACGTGTGAGCGCACCCTGTGGCTGGAGCGCGGGGAGCTGCGCATGGACGGGCCGACCGAGGACGTGATGAAGGAGTACGAGGCCTTCACCGGGGACAAGAGCGACAAGAAGACAGCCGGCAAGAAGGCGTCCTGACCGCACGGAAGGGGTAAGCGGAAGTAAGAAGGTGGCCTGAAAGTTGCCGCGGGAGAAACCGCAGGCCACGGAACCGCCTCTTCCCCTTCGAGGCCCCCTTTAACCCCACGCGCGGTTATCCCTTTCATCCTCTTAGTGACAGTATGTTATGAAGGGTGCCGCAAGCCGACAAGCCGAAGGAGTCCACTGCGATGCCCCAACTCAGCGTCATCGTCTACGGACCGAACGCACAGGGGCACCTGAGAGAGCTACTGGACTCCCTGGAGGCCCGCCCGCTCCCCGCCGCCGAGGTCATCGTCGCCGCGGTCGGCGACTGGGCGCGGGAGACGGCAGAGGGTCACGCCCCCGAGACGGTGGTCGTACCACTGCCGGAGGGCACCGGTGACGCGGCGGCCCGTACCGCAGGCGCCGCCCACGCGACCGGCCGCTGGCTGCACTTCGTGCACGCCAAGGACAGCCTGCCGGCCGGCGCCCCCCGGCTGATCGCCGAGCGGATCGCCGAACTGGACACCGCCGCCACCGACGGTGGCGCACCCGTGGACGTCCTCCTCTTCGACCACGTCACCACCAGCTGGCAGACCGCCGCCACGCCCTCCCGCGACGGCCGCTTCCTCGCCGCCGTGGGCCGCGAGGCACTCGCCTTGGACGAGGCCGCCGACCTGCTGCGCCTCACCCCGCTGCTGGGAAACCGCGCCCTGCGCGCCGACTTCTGGCGGGCGCACGAGGAGCGGCTCACCACCGACGACGAACCGCAGGCCGCCCACGCCGCCCTGCTGCACGCCGGCCGCGTCGCCTGCCTGAACCAGGTGGCGTACGAGAGCCGCGAACTGCGCCCCGAGAGCCTGCCGCCCCTCGCCCCCGAGGACCGGTTCGGGCTGATCGAGCGCTACGAGTCGCTGCTCGCCCTCGCCAAGGACCGCCGTGCCGCCCGCACGGTGCTGTACGACCTGATGATGCGCGACCTCGTGCGCACCTTCGCCGGCGAGAACCTGCCCGACGCCGTGGCCCGCGAGTTCTTCCGCCGTGCCTCCCTCGCCGCGGTCCGCTGGCGTCCCGAGAACCATGAGCGCCCGGCCGGCGTGGAGGGCGTACGGCACGCCCTGCTGGAGGAGGGCGCGTACACGAAGTACCGCGCCTTCCAGGCCGCCAACCGCGCCCGCCGCGCCGCCAAGAAGGCCGTGCGCAGCCGTAAGAAGCAGGTCGGTGCCAAGCTCCGCGACCAGCAGTACCGGCGCGCGCTGAGCCGCCCGGTCGACCCCGACCTGGCCGTGTTCGCCGCCTACTGGGACCGCGGGGTCGCCTGCAACCCGGCCGCGATCGCCGCGAAGCTCGCCGAACTCGCCCCGCACATCCACCAGGTGTGGACGGTGTCCAAGGAGAACGCGGCCCTGCTGCCGCCCGGCACCGATTACGTGGTCCCCGGCACCCGCCGCTACTGGGAGACCCTGGCCACCGCCAAGTACCTGACGAACAACGTCAACTTCCCCAACGCGGTGGTCAAACGCCCCGAGGCGATCCACCTCCAGACCCACCACGGCACCCCGCTCAAGCGCATGGGCCTGGACCAGATGGAACACCCGGCCGCCGCCAAGGGCCTGGACTTCGCCGCCCTGCTGGCCCGCATCGACAAGTGGGACTACAGCATCAGCGCCAACAGCCACACGACCCGGATGTGGGAGCGCGCCTACCCGGCCCGCTACACCTCCCTCGACTACGGCTACCCGCGCAACGACGTGTTCTGCACGAGCGGCGCCGAGGAGGTCCGTGCCGCCCGCGAACGGCTCGGCATCGCGCCCGGCAAGACCGCCGTCCTGTACGCGCCGACCCACCGCGACTACGAGGCCGGCTTCACCCCGCGCCTGGACCTCGCGGCCCTCGCCGACCGCCTCGGCGACGACACCGTGCTCCTGGTCCGCGCCCACTACTTCTACGGCGGAGCCGCCTCACCGCTGACCGGCCTGCGCCGCTCCGGCCGGATCATCGACGTCTCCTCCTACGACCCCGTCGAGGAGCTGTGCCTGGCCGCCGACGCACTGGTCACGGACTACTCGTCGATCATGTTCGACTACGCCAACCTCGACCGCCCGATCGTGATCTACGCCGACGACTGGGAGACCTACCGCACCACCCGCGGCGTCTACTTCGACCTGATGACCGACCATCCCGGCCAGGTCGCCCGCACCCAGGAGGAGCTGACCGAGATCTTCGCCTCCGGCGCCTGGCGCGACGAGAGCGCGGCGAAGGCCCGGGCCGCCTTCCGGCGCCGGTTCTGCGAGTACGACGACGGGCGTGCCGCCGAACGGGTCGTACGACGGGTGTTCCTGGGCGAACCGGAGGAGTCACTGCCACCGGTGATCCCGCTCGAGGAACGCACCCCCGCCCCGACCCCCGAGGAGGCCACGGCATGACGACCCCCGACGTCACGGTCACTGTGATCGTCTACAACGACGCGGCCCGCCTGCCCCGTGCGGTCGCGTCGCTGCGCGCGCAGACGCACGCGAACATCGAGATCATCATCAGCGACGACCACTCCACCGACGAGACGCCGACGGTGGCACGCCGGCTGGAGGCACAGGACGACCGCATCCGCTACCTCCGCCTGCCGGAGAACAGCGGCGGCTGCAGCGCCCCGCGCAACCGGGCCGTCGAGATCGCCCGGGCGCCGTACCTGATGTTCCTCGACAGCGACGACGAACTCCCGCCCCGTGCGGTCGAATTGCTGCTCGCCGCGCACCGCGAGCGCGAGGTGGACTTCACCATGGGCGCGGTACGGCGGGTGCGGGTGGACAACGGCCGCCGCACGACGTGGATGCCGCACCTGGTCGCCGAGCGGCGCACCGTGGAGGGCATCGAGTCCGAACCGCGGCTGCTCTTCGAGCACCTGTCGACGAGCAAGATGTACGCGCGCTCCTTCCTGGACCGCCACCAGCTCCGCTTCCCGGAGGGCATCCACTACGAGGACCAGCTCTTCTCGGCGCAGGCGTACTGCCTGGCGAAGGCGTTCACGATCATCCCGGACCCGGTGTACGTCTGGTACATCGACCCGTTCGCGGCGGCGGCCTCGGCATCCATCTCCAACCAGCGGCACAAGGTCACGAACGTCCGCGACCGCGTCCACGTCCAGCGTCTGATCGACGACTTCCTGGTGGAGAGCGGGCACGCCGGGCTGCGGGAGGACAAGGACCACAAGTTCCTCAAGCACGACTTCCGGATGTACGCGGGCGACCTGCCCTACCGGGACGAGGAGTGGCTGGAGTCCTTCGCGGACATCATGAACCCCTACCTGGACACCCTGTCCCCCGGCGCCTACGCCCGCCTGCCCCGGCCGGAACGGGTGGTGCTGGAGCTGCTGCGCGAAGGGCGCCTCGCTGACGTCCGGCTCGCGGCGCGCGGGCTCGGGCACCCGGTGGCACCGCGGGAGGTCACGGCCGACCCGTCCGGCGTTCCGTACTGGGGCGACAGCGTGCCCTCGTCCGACCGCGGCCGCCGCGAACTGGCCGTGTCCGACCTGGAGTTGGACACGCGCCCGTTCCCGAGCGCGCTGTTCCGGCACGAGATCACCGAGCTGACCCCCGGGCGCGGTGCCTCCCTCACCCTGGTCATCCGCACCTACGACCCCGGGCTGCGCCTGCCCGTCGGCCCGCAGCGGGCCGCGCTGGTGCTGTCGCCCGGAAACCGCCGGATGACGGTCCCCTTCCGGCTGGACCCGGTCCGCCCCGGCATCTTCGAGGGCACGGTCCACCTGGACCTGACCGAGGCCCCCGTCCCCCTCCAGGGTTTCACGGGCGTACGTCACCCCGTGGTCCGCCTCCAGCAGCAGGGCCTGTCCAACTCCGGTGTCCTGCTGGCGCCGCTGTCCTTCCCGGCCCTCACGGCCCGCATCGAGTACCGCTCCGGTGCGACCCCGCACGAGCTCACCGTGGAACCGGAGGGCCGCAACCCCGGCCGTCTGCAGCTGAGCTGGCGCCCGGTGGGAGTGACGGCGCGGGTGATCCGCCCGCTGGTGCGCAGGGTGGCCCGGCCCAAGGTCCGCAAGGTGGCCAAGCTGCTGTCCAGCGTGCTGAGGTAGGGCCCCGTGCCTTAGAGTTCGCCGTGGTGGGGCGGGGGCGTGGGATCCCGCCGTGAGGGGGCCTGCCATGGGAACGACGGACGAGGACCGGGCCGGCGTGCTGCCGGCCGGTCCCGAGCAGATGATCGCGGAGGCGCGGAAGGCGTTCTTCGTGATGTTCGGGCTGCTGGCGCTCGTCTGGCTCCTGCAGCTTGCCAACTACGCCGACCACTACGCCCTGTCACGGGACTACGGAGTGGTGTCGGGTGACATCGGCACGCTCCCCGACATCCTCGTCGCGCCCCTCCTCCACTGGAGCTGGGCGCACATCGAGAGCAACTCCGGGCCGCTGTTCGTCTTCGGTTTCCTCGCCGCCTACCGAGGAGTGGTGCGCTTCCTCGGGCTCACCCTGCTGATCGCGGTGACCAGTGGCGCCGTGGTCTGGCTCTTCGAGCGGGGCGAGGTGCAAACGGTCGGCGCCAGCGGCCTGATCTTCGGGTACTTCGGGTACGTCGTCGTCCGGGGCCTCTTCGACCGGCATCTGATCGACACGCTGGTCGGAGTCGTCATGGGCGCCTCCTTCGCCTACCTCCTCACCGTCGCCGTACCCGGCACACCGGGAGTGAGCTGGCTCGGCCACCTCGGAGGCCTGTTCGGGGGCCTCCTGGGCGCCTGGCTGTTCCGGGACCGCCGGCCCCGGACCGACGGCCGCGACGACATCCCCCGGCCCCGCGCCGACCACCCCCGAGCCGACCTGCACAAAGAACTCGGCGACCTGGGCCTGCTCTAGGGACTTGCCCGTGCTGTGAGACCCGCCCACGGCTCAGCCGCGGCCCACCACGGCTCAGCGCACCACGCGGTACAGGACCTGGCTCCCTGGACCCGTGGTCACCTTCCGGAGCCCCGGCCCCGCCAGACTCCCCGGCCCCACAACCCACCGCACGCCGTACTCCCGCAGGATCCCCGCCCGTTCGGCGGTGGACGTCCCCGCGGCGAAGTACCGCGTCACCGCCGCCTCCCGCCGCGTGGCGTCCGGCAGGAACACATCGGGATATCCGGGCGCCACGGTGTAGGGCCCGTACGCGGGGATCTGCCGCTCGGCGGACGTCCGAGCCATCACCACGTCCCCGTGCTTCACCCACGGCGTGATCCAGTGGTACCCCACCCACGGCGCCCGGTACTTCGCCGCGACCACGGAGGGCAGCGCCCCCTTCCCGGTCACGTAGCCGAGCGTCCCGACCTGGGTCCACGCTCCGACGGCCAGCGCCGCGCCCAGGACGCACGCCCAGCCCGCCCGCACCGCCCGCCGCCCGGCGGAAACGACCTCCAGCGCGGCCGCCAGCTGTGCCGGGATCAACGCGGCGGGCAGGGCGCGGCCCCACGAGTAGTGACCGCTCAGCCCGCCCGCGGCGAACACCAGCGCGCCCAGCACGAAGAACAGCGCCAGCGGATCCCAGTGGTCCCGCCGCCAGCGCAGCGCCAGCGCCGCCACCCCGAGCAGCACCAGTCCGAACCGCGCGGCCAGGTGCGCGTACAGCGGCCGGTGGATGGCCTCCAGATCCGCGCCGGCGGAGAAGAGGGAGAAGAAGTCGTAGTACGGCCACAGCCACAGCAGGAGCAGGCCCAGCGCGAGGGCGGCACCCAGCCGCAGCACCACCGCCCGGGCCGGCCGCGCCGCGATCAGCATCGCCAGCGCGCCCAGAGAGGCCACGACCCCCGTGAACTGGTGGCACAGCAGGATCAGCGCCCACAGCACACCGAGCCACAGCCACCTCGCCCATGCGGCCTCCTCCCGCACCGCCCGCGTCAGCCACGCCCAGAAGTGGAAGGTGAGGCCGAGCGCGAAGACGCTGGGGTACGACACCGTCAGCGCAAGGGAGTTCAGACCCAGGAAACCGGACCAGTTGAACAGCAGCGGACCCCACAGCAGGACCAGGCTGAGCAGGGCCAGCGCGGGGGCCGCGCGGTGCGGGGTGAGGGTGCGGACGTATCGCCGTACACCGGTGACCAGCAGGGTCAGCCCGACGAGCGCGGCGAACCGCAGGATCACGAACACCGACAGGCCGGTCAGCTTGGCGAGCACGCCCAGCACCAGCATCCACGGCGAGTAGTAGGGGCTCGGCGTGTCCGCGTCGACCAGCGGGTTGCCGGGGTGGAGCGGGTTGTGGCGCAGGCGCTGGACGGTGGCCGCGTGCATGCCGAGGTCGCCCGCCCACGGCAGGCGGACGATGACCAGGAGCAGCAGCACCACGACGAGCGCGGCGGCGGCCTGCGGCAGCACCCGGCCGGCCCGCGTGACGCCCGGCTGCGAAGGCGTGCGGCTCACCGGTGCGGCGTCAGACGGTGCGGTGTGCATCCTGCTGGAACACCCAGGTGCGGTAGACCAGGAACCGGAAGGCGGAGGCGAGCACGATCGACAGTGCCTTCGCCACGTTCGACCCGACCACGCTGTGCAGTCCGAGCGCGTGGTAACCGACCCAGAACAGGCCGATTTCCATCACCACACCGAGGCCGCTGAAGACGAAGAACAGGATGATCTGGCTGCGGGTGCGCGCGGACCGGTCGCGATAGGCGAAATGCCGGAAGCCCAGGTAATTGGTCGCCATCGCGACACAGCTGGCCAGGACGGTGGCCGTCATCGCGGGCCAACCGAGGCCGTGCAGCAGCAGATTGAAGATCAGGAAATTGACGAGGACACCGCTGCCGCCGACGATCCCGAATTTCACGACCTCCAGGACGACCCGTTTGACGGGCCGCCGGGCCGGTGCCGGCGCAGGCGCCGGTGCCGGTGCCGGTGCCGGGCGGGTCTCGGTGAGTTGAACAGTCACAGCGCCGACCCTATCCGAAAGGAACCGATTAGCAGGAAACGGTAAATTCGCTGATCACTTTTGCCTAAGGGTCGGCAAGAAACGGAACGCCCCGGGCCGATTCGACGTCGGCCCGGGGCGTCCTCACGGTCGTACGGCTACGAGTGCGTGCGCAGCAGCGTCCGCATCGTACGCATCGCCACCGACAGGTTGGCGAGGTCGAAGGTCTCCGAACCGCGGATCTCCTCCAGGGTGGTGCGTGCCCGGCTCAGGATGGGCGCGTTCTTCTGCTCCCAGGCCTTGAACCGCTGCTCGGGCGTGGAGGTGCCGTTGCCGACCGCGAGGACGTCCGCGGTGAGGGCCGCGTGCGCCGCGTACAGGTCCTCGCGGATGGAGGCGCGGGCCATGGACTGCCAGCGGTCGTTGCGGGGCAGCTCGATGATGCGGTCCATCAGCTGGGTGATGTTCAGCCGGTCGGCGAGGTCGTAGTAGACCTCGGCGACGTCGAGCGGCTCCTTGCCCATGCGGTCGGCCACCGACACGATGTCGAGCGCCGGGAAGGCGGAGGAGAACCCGGCGACGCGCGTGGCGAGTTCGTCCGGGACACCGGCCGCGGACAGCTCGTCGTAGACGTGCTGGTACCACTCCAGGTCCGCGCCCTTGAGGAGCTTCGGCAGCTCCTGCCAGACCCGCTCGACCCGCTCGGCGAAGAAATCCACCGTCTCGGCGAGCTGCAGCGGCTGCGGCCGGTTGTTGAGCAGCCAGCGCGTGCCGCGCTCGACGAGGCGGCGCGAGTGCAGCCGGATCCGGGTCTGGACGGTCGCGTCGACCTTGTTGTCCAGGTCCTCCACCGCGTCCCACACCGGTGCCGAGCAGAAGATCGTGCGGGCCGCGGTCTGCGCCCGGACGATCTCCTCCAGGGAGGCACCGGTCTCCTCGCGCAGACGGTGCAGATACGTCGTACCGCCCGTGTTGACCGTGTCGTTGACCAGCACGGTCGTGGTGATCTCGCGGCGCAGCGGGTGGTTGTCGATGGCCTCGGCGAACCGCTCGCGCAGCGCCGTCGGGAAGTAGGCGTGCAGCAGGCTGCGCAGGTACGGGTCGTCGGGCAGCGAGGTGTGCAGCAGCTCCTCGGCGACCGTGATCTTCGTGTACGCCAGGACGACCGCGGTCTCCGGCCCGGTCAGACCCTGGCCCTGGGACAGGCGCTCGCGGATCTGCCGGTCGGCCGGCAGGAACTCCAGCGCCCGGTCCAGGTGGCCCTCGCGCACCAGGTGGCGGAGGAACCGCTGCTGGGCGTGGAGCATGTCCTTGGCCTGGAACAGGGCGTTGGCCAGGGCCGTGTTCTGCGCGTAGTTGTTGCGCAGCACCAGCGCGCCGACCTCGTCGGTCATCTCGGCGAGGATCTTGTTGCGCTGCTTGACGGTCATGTCGCCGTCCGCGACCAGGCCGTTCAGCAGGATCTTGATGTTCACCTCGTGGTCGGAGGTGTCCACGCCGGCGCTGTTGTCGATCGCGTCGGTGTTGATCTTGCCGCCGTGCATGGTGAACTCGATCCGGCCGAGCTGGGTCAGGCCCAGGTTGCCGCCCTCGCCGACGACCTTGACCCGCAGGTCGGCGCCGTCGACGCGGATCGCGTCGTTGGCCTTGTCGCCGACGTCCGCGTTCGACTCCGCCGACGACTTCACGTACGTGCCGATGCCACCGTTCCACAGCAGGTCCACCGGCGAATGGAGGATGGCCTTCATCAGGTCGGCCGGGGTCATCTTGGTGACCTTGCCCTCGATGCCGAGGGCTTCGCGGATGTGGGCGTTGATCGGGATCGACTTGGCGCTGCGCGGGAAGATCCCGCCGCCCGCCGACAGCAGCTCGGTGTTGTAGTCGGCCCAGCTGGAGCGGGGCAGTTCGAACAGCCGGCGGCGCTCGGCGTACGAGGTGGCCGCGTCCGGCGTCGGGTCGATGAAGATGTGCCGGTGGTCGAAGGCGGCTACCAGGCGGATGTGCTCGGACAGCAGCATGCCGTTGCCGAACACGTCACCGGACATGTCGCCGATGCCGACGACCGTGAAGTCCTCGGTCTGCGTGTCCACGCCCAGCTCACGGAAGTGCCGCTTGACGGACTCCCAGGCGCCGCGGGCGGTGATGCCCATGCCCTTGTGGTCGTAGCCCGCCGAGCCGCCGGAGGCGAAGGCGTCGCCGAGCCAGAAGTTGTACTTCTCGGCGACCCCGTTGGCGATGTCGGAGAAGGTCGCGGTGCCCTTGTCGGCGGCGACCACCAGGTAGGTGTCGTCGCCGTCGTGCCGGACCACGTCCTGCGGCGGCACGACCTCGCCGCCGACCATGTTGTCGGTGATGTCGAGCAGCGCCGAGATGAACGTCTTGTAGCTGGCGATGCCCTCGGCCAGCCAGGCGTCCCGGTCCTTCGCCGGGTCCGGGAGCTGCTTGGCGACGAAGCCGCCCTTGGCGCCGACCGGCACGATGACGGTGTTCTTCACCATCTGCGCCTTGACCAGGCCGAGGATCTCGGTGCGGAAGTCCTCGCGGCGGTCCGACCAGCGCAGACCACCGCGCGCTACCTTGCCGAAACGCAGGTGCACGCCCTCGACACGCGGGGAGTACACCCAGATCTCGAACGCCGGGCGCGGCGCGGGCAGGTCCGGGATGGCCTGCGGGTCGAACTTCATGGAGACGTACTCGTGCGGCTTGCCGCCGACCGCCTCCTGGAAGAAGTTCGTGCGCAGCGTCGCCTTGATGACGGTGAGGAAGGACCTGAGGATGCGGTCCTCGTCCAGGCTCGCCACCTGGTCCAGGGCCGCGTCCAGCTCTTCCAGCAGCGCGTCCGTGATCTCCAGGCCGGCCTTCTGCCGGTCCGGCGACATCCGTGCCTCGAACAGCGAGACGAGGAGCCGGGTGGTGTGGACGTTGTTGCGGAGGGTGTCCTCCATGTAGTCCTGCGAGAAGGTCGAACCGGCCTGCCGCAGGTACTTGGCGTAGGCGCGCAGCACCATCGCCTGCCGCCAGGTCAGCCCGGCGCTCAGCACCAGGGCGTTGAAGCCGTCGTTCTCCGCCTTGCCGGTCCAGGTGGCGGCGAAGGCCTCCTGGAAGCGCTCGCGGGCGTCGTCGGCGAGGTGCTCGCCGCCCGCGGCCTTCGGCATGCGCAGCCCGAAGTCGTAGATCCAGGCCGTGGTGCGGTCCGAGCAGCGCAGCTCGTACGGACGCTCGTCGGTGACCTCGACGCCGAGGCGGCTGAGGACCGGCAGCACGTGTGAGAGGGAGACCGAGCCGCCCTTCTGGTAGATCTTGAAGCGGCGCTCCTCCGGCGCGGCACCGACCGGCTCGTACAGGCTCAGTGAGAAGGTCTTGTCCTCGCTCAGCTGCTCCAGGTGGACGAGGTCGGCGACCGCCGCACGGGGCGTGTGGTCGGCCTTGTAGCCCTCGGGGAAGGCGTGGCCGTAGCGGCGCAGCACCTCGGCCGCGCGCTCCTCGCCCACCTCTGCGGTCAGCGCCTCGGCGAACGCGTCGGCCCAGGAACGCGCGGCCTCGACCAGGCGGGCCTCGATGCGTTCCTTGTCGGCGTCCGACAGCTCGGGCAGCTCGGTGCCCGGCGGGACGCGGACGACGAAGTGCAGCCGGGAGAGGATCGACTCGGTGTTCCAGGCGGTGAAGTCGACGCTGACGCCGCCGAGCTCCTCCTTGAGGATGTCGATGATCCTGAGCCGGACACCCGTGGTGTAGCGGTCGCGTGGCAGGTAGACGAGGGCCGAGTAGTAGCGGCCGTACTCGTCCTGGCGCAGGTAGAGCCTGAGCCGACGGCGCTCCTGCAGGTACAGCACGGACGTGACGATGGACTGCAGCTCCGCGACGGGCGTCTGGAACAGCTCGTCGCGCGGGTAGGTCTCCAGGATCTGCAGCAGGTCACGGCCGTCGTGGCTGTTGGGCGAGAACCCGGCGCGCTCGAGCACCTCGTCGACCTTGCGGCGGATGACGGGGACCCGGCGCACGGACTCGGTGTACGCGGCGGAGGAGAACAGACCGAGGAACCGCCGCTCACCGACGACGTTCCCCTGCTCGTCGAACTTCTTGACGCCGATGTAGTCCAGGTACGACGGCCGGTGCACGGTGGCCCGGCTGTTGGCCTTGGTCAGCACGAGCAGCTTGTGCTCGCGGGCCTTGGCGCGGGCGTCGGCCGGCAGCCGCTCGAAGGAGGGGCTGACGGGGTGCTGCTCGTCCTCGGCGTGGTGCGGGTCGGAGCGCAGTATGCCGAGACCGGTGCCGGGCACGGCGGCGAGGGTGTCGTCCTCACGCAGCTGGTACTCGCGGTAGCCGAGGAAGGTGAAGTGGTCGTCGGCCAGCCAGCGCAGCAGCTCGCGGGCCTCCTCGACCTCGGGCCGGGCCATGTCACCCGGGACGGGCTCGCTCTGAAGGCCGTCGGCGATCCGGGTCGCCGCGTCCCGCATCTTCTCCCAGTCCTCGACGGCCTCGCGCACGTCGGACAGCACGCGCAGCAGATCGGCGGTGATCTGCTTCAGGTCGGCGCGGTCGGTCTCCCGGTCGATCTCGACGTGGATCCAGGACTCGAAGTGCGCGTCGTGCGGCAGGTCGCCGTTGGCCTGGGTCGGCAGGACCTCGATCAGCTTGCCGGTGAGGTCGCGCCGGACGACGAACTGCGGGTGGACGACGACGTGGATGCCGCGCCCGCGCCGGGTCAGCTCATTGGTGACCGAGTCGACGAGGAAGGGCATGTCGTCGGTGACGACCTCGACCACGGTGTGGCTGCAGGTCCACCCGTTCTCCTCGACGGTCGGGGTGTGGACCCGCACGTTCGCCGTGCCCTGGGGGCGGTTCTCGGCGAGACGGTAGTGCGAGAGCGCGGCGCCGAAGACGTCGACCGGGTCGCGGCCGGTGAGGTCTTCCGGGGCGGTGTGCAGGTAGTAGCGCTGGAGGAACGCGAGCACGGACTCGCTGTCCGGGGTGTCCGGGGAGCCCTCGCCCTTGGTCCCGGTCGGTAGGTGCCCCCCGACCGGGCTGTTCTCAGCTACCCGGGCGGCCCTCTCGAGCAGCTCGGCCTTGGCTTCGTCCAGCTTGGTCTGCATTGTCCTCTGACTCCTGTCGCGCGCCGTTGCGTGACGTAGAAGGAAGTACGGTCTCTTTCCCTCCGGCTCGAGGCCACGGCCCGGGGTGTCCGGTCCGCATCGACGCTATGCCGTGAGGTGAGATGAGCGGGGGGGATTCGGCCATTCTCGACACACCGGTCGGGTGTGACGCTGCTCTCGGCGCCGCCGTGTCCAGGGTTGTCCTCGGCGTACCGGGCGCCTCTGCGGCCCGGTCCCGCCCGCGAAGACCAGCGACCGCCGCCCGGTCACGGAGGTGCTCCGTGCAGCCCGGGCGCAGGGCAGGGGCAGCGTCGCCCCCGCGAGATATCGCGCTGATCACGCCACAAGGCTATCGCTCCTCACCCGGGGCCCGTCATGAGCCGTATGTGTACAAAACCGAGGGGTGAAGTTTGACGTTCTGCACAGGGGTGGTGCGCGGGGTGGTGGCGTATCCGCCGGGTGGGGCGGGAGGTGACGCCCGCCGGCCGGGGCGCACGAGCTCGGCCGCCTGCCCGAGGGGGCGTCCGGTCGCGTCGCCACGGCCCCGACCGCACTCTGAGTACAGGGCACCCTGACGACTGGGAGAGGCTTCCGGAACCGGAACCGCGACGGCCCCCTTGGCAAGTACGCCCGGTGTTGGCACCTTGCCCGGGGGCGGTGCGTCCCGCCCAGGAGTACAGGAGCATCCCAGTACGTCCGGAGGAGCAGACATGCCCGCGAAGATCCTCATCGTCACCGGCGACGCGGCGGAGTCCCTGGAAGTCCTCTACCCCTACCAGCGCCTGCGTGAGGAAGGCTACGAAGTCCACATCGCGGCCCCCTCCTGCAAGACCCTGCGCTTCGTCGTCCACGACTTCGAACCCGGCTACGACACCTACACCGAGAAACCCGGCTACACCTGGCCCGCCGACCTCGCCTTCGCCGACGTGGACCCGGGCGAGTACGTGGCCCTCGTCATCCCCGGCGGCCGGGCCCCCGAATATCTGCGCAACGACCCCGAGCTCCGCAAGATCCTCAAGGCGTTCTTCGACTCCGACAAGCCGGTGGCCCAGATCTGCCACGGCCCGCTGCTCACCGCGGCGATCGACAGCCTGCGCGGCCGCCGGGTCACGGCCTATCCCGCCCTCGAACCGGACATGCAGGCAGCCGGAGCCGGCTTCCAGGACGCCGAAGCCGTGGTCG
This sequence comes from Streptomyces sp. NPDC046759, assembly GCF_040645475.1. NCBI lineage: Bacteria > Bacillati > Actinomycetota > Actinomycetes > Kitasatosporales > Streptomycetaceae > Streptomyces > Streptomyces sp. NPDC046759. The sequence goes on from NZ_JBEYYJ010000029.1 coordinate 111,474, forward strand.
ACGGCACCCTGGTCTCCTCCCGGGCGTGGCCCGACCATCCGGCCTGGATGCGCGAGTTCCTGAAGGTCCTGCGCTCGAAGGCACCGGCGAGTTGAAGGACGGCGGGGGCGGAGACCCAGCGCCGCCGGTTGCGGTACGTCACCGGCTTCACGGCCTCCGCGGCTGCGCCGTAGCCGCGGAGGCCGCCAGGCGCTCCGCCGCCATGCCGCCATGCCGCTATGCCGCTATGCCGCTATGCCGCTATTCGCTGAGCCTCCTCCACCGCCTCGGCCAGCGTGTCCACCACCGGCACCCCTGCGTCCTCCAGGCTGGCCCGGCTGTGCGATCCCCCGGTGTACAGCACCGCCAGCACCCCCGCGCCCCGTGCCGCGAAGGCGTCGTCCGCCGCGTCCCCGATCACCACGGTCCGCGCGGGCTCGACGGCTCCGCTCAGCGCCGCCAGATGCCGCACCATGTGCTCGGCCTTGCTGCCCCCCGACGGCCCCGTACGCCCGTCGACCCGCAGGAAGTGCGTCTCTATTCCGAAGCCCCGCACGAGGGGCACCAGTTCATCGTGCATGTACATGCTGAGCAGCGACTGGCTGTTGCCCGTCGCCCGCCACCCCTCGAGCAACTCCGCCGCCCCGTCGGTCAGGAGACACCGCTCCCGGTGTTCGGCGTAGTACCGGTGGAAGACACCGTCCATCAGCTCCCACTCGACGTCCGTCGGCAGCCGGCCGAGCAGCCGCTCGTAGAACTTCGGCACCGGCACGCAGTACAGCGACCGGTACTCCTCCAGCGTGATCGGCGCGAGTCCCAGCTCGGCGAAGGCCGCGTTCGTCGCTCCGATGATCGCGTCATTGTCGTGGAACAGCGTGCCGTTCCAGTCCCAGACGATGTGCGCGTTCCCGTGCATCCCCATGCGAAAAACCGTACCCGGCCCCACTGACAATGACGGCGGCCGACCGCTTTCGCCCAGGTCAGGGCGGGTCAGTTCAGTCCGACGAGATGGGGGATCTCCTGCGTGGCGAACCACAGCAGCTCGTGATCGTCCGCGCCGTCCACGACGAACTGCGCGTCGTCGTCCCCGCCGTCGGCCGCCTGAAGCGCCTCCGCCGCCGCGGCCACGTCCTGCTCCGCGTCATCGGCGTCGACATGCACCGCGGCCGCCTTGGCGAGCGGCACGGTCACCGTGACGGTCACCTCGCCGAGGGCGGACGGGTCGAGCCCACGGTCCGGGTCGACGCTCGCGGCTCCGTCGGTCACGTCCACGGCGACCACGACCCGGCGCCGTGCCGCCCCCGGGTCCGCCGCCAGCAGCCGCAGCGAGGCCAGCGCGGCCCGGCTGAGCGCCGCGTACTCGAGTTCCTCGATGTCCTCGGACAGATACCACTCGCGCAACGCGGGCGTGACGGCATACGCGGCGAAGGGGCCGCTCCCCAGCTCACCCGTCTTGTGCGCCTCGGCGAGACCGGGGAGGGTCAGGGGGACGTAGACGCGCATGCTCGCCGCTCTTTCCTGCTCTAGGGCTCCGCTGAGCCCCCGGGACGACCGGCTGGTGCGTCTCCCGGAGGACCTTCAGGATACGTGCGCCCGTCCCCTTTCGGGTCTGTGCCCACGCCCCGGGAACCGTCCACCCCGGGCCGGGAATTCACCCGGCACACCCGCGGCACCTCGGGAACCGGCACCCCCCGCATCCCTCGGATAGGTGAACTTCCCCGCCCCTCCCGAGCCCTCCCCGCCTTCCTTGCCCCCCGCTCTCTCCTCCCCGTACAAGATCCCCACCAGCGAGTTACCGCCCGGTACAACCGGGCCCGCCGAACGGGGACCCCATGAACAAAGTCATGAGCCGCACCACGACCCACACGACCGAGGCGACGAGCCGCACTCCCCGTCCGCGCCACCGCCCGCCCACCCGCCACGACATCCGCCGCCCCGGCGGCGCCCCGCCCAGGAAGCCGTCGGTCAGGGGCAGGGCCGACGCCCCACCGAACGCCACCGGAAACGCCGACACGGCCCCCACAGCGCCGGAAACCGCCGTGCCGCCGGTACGCCCCACCGACCTCTTCGCCGACCGTCTCCTTGCCGTCCTGAGCGGTCAGCGTCCCGTCCACTGGATGCTCCGCCACACCGCCGGCCGCGCCTACGACGATCTGGCCCGCCTCGCCGAACGGCGGCCCCTGCGCACGCGGGGCTCCCGCCCCGTCGTCCATGACATCGGCTACTACGTGCCGAGCGAGGGCGCCCTCGAAGTCTTCGCCCGCATCGCCGCCGGCGACCAGCTCCGCGCCCTCGCCTTCCGCCTGGAACGCGGCCGGGACCTCCGCTGGCGCTGCACAGCAGTGGAAACCGGCCCCCGCCGCTGACAGCACAAGGGCCGGGCCCCCAGAGGAACCCGGCCCTTCGCACGGCTCAAACGCCGCAGGCGACCGTCACTTCTTGCGACGCCGCCCACCCTTCGCCTGCCGGCGCCGCTCGGCCCGGGTCAGCCCGTCCGCCTCGGACCGCACCGGCTCGTCGTCCTCGAGGTCGCGCTCCAGGATGCCGCCCTCGCCGTCCACGGTCGGCGCCGAGAAGTGCAGATCCCGCCGCTGCGGAACGTCCAGCCCCTTCGCGCGGATCTCCGGACGCGCCCCGGCCTGCGCCGGAACGGTGTCCTGAACGCCCTCGCCGACCAGCTCCTCGGCCTCGACCGGGACCTCCTCGACCTGCTGCTCGACCTGGACCTCCAGGTTGAACAGGTAGCCGACGGACTCCTCCTTGATGCCCTCCATCATCGCGGTGAACATGTCGAAGCCCTCGCGCTGGTACTCGATCAGCGGGTCCTTCTGCGCCATCGCGCGCAGGCCGATGCCCTCCTGGAGGTAGTCCATCTCGTAGAGGTGCTCGCGCCACTTGCGGTCGAGGACCGACAGCACGACACGCCGCTCGAGCTCACGCATGATCTCGGAGCCGAGCTGCGTCTCCCGGGCCTCGTACTGCTCGTGGATGTCCTCCTTGATGGACTCGGAGATGAACTCGGCGGTCAGGCCGGCACGGTCGCCGGCGGCTTCCTCCAGCTCCTCGATGGTGACCTTCACCGGGTACAGCTGGCGGAAGGCGCCCCACAGCCGGTCCAGGTCCCAGTCCTCGGGGAAGCCCTCGGCGGTCTCCGCGCCGACGTACGCGTCGATCGTGTCGTCCATGAAGTGCTGGATCTGCTCGTGCAGGTCCTCGCCCTCCAGGACGCGGCGGCGCTCGCCGTAGATGACCTCGCGCTGCCGGTTGAGCACCTCGTCGTACTTCAGGACGTTCTTACGGGTCTCGAAGTTCTGCTGCTCGACCTGCGACTGCGCGGACGCGATCGCGCGCGTGACCATCTTGTTCTCGATCGGAACGTCGTCCGGCACGTTGGCCATGGACATCACGCGCTCGACCATCTGCGCCTTGAACAGGCGCATCAGGTCGTCGCCCAGCGACAGGTAGAAGCGGGACTCGCCGGGGTCGCCCTGACGGCCGGAACGACCACGCAGCTGGTTGTCGATGCGCCGCGACTCGTGCCGCTCGGTGCCGAGGACGTAGAGGCCGCCGAGCGCCTCGACCTCCTCCTTCTCGGCCTTCACGGCCTGCTCGGCCTTCTCCAGGGCGGCGGGCAGGGCCGCGGCCCACTCCTCGATGTGCTCCTCGGGGTCGAGGCCCCGCTGGCGCAGCTCCGCCTCGGCGAGGTCCTCGGGGTTGCCGCCGAGCTTGATGTCCGTGCCACGGCCGGCCATGTTCGTGGCCACCGTGACCGCGCCCTTGCGGCCGGCCTGCGCGACGATCGACGCCTCGCGCTCGTGCTGCTTGGCGTTCAGCACCTCGTGCTGGATGCCGCGCTTGCTGAGCTGCTGCGAGAGGTACTCCGACTTCTCGACGGAGGTCGTGCCGACGAGGATCGGCTGGCCCTTCTCGTGCTTCTCGGCGATGTCGTCGACGACCGCCTCGAACTTGGCGACCTCGGTGCGGTAGATCAGGTCCGACTGGTCCTTGCGGACCATCGGCTTGTTCGTCGGGATCGGGACCACGCCGAGCTTGTAGATCTGGTGGAACTCGGCTGCCTCGGTCATCGCCGTACCGGTCATGCCGGAGAGCTTGTTGTAGAGGCGGAAGAAGTTCTGCAGGGTGATCGTCGCGAGTGTCTGGTTCTCGTCCTTGATGTCCACCCCTTCCTTCGCCTCGATCGCCTGGTGCATGCCCTCGTTGTAGCGGCGGCCGGCGAGGATACGGCCGGTGTGCTCGTCGACGATCATGACCTCGCCGTCGATGACGACGTAGTCCTTGTCGCGCTTGAAGAGCTCCTTGGCCTTGATGGCGTTGTTCAGGTAGCCCACGAGGGGGGTGTTCACCGACTCGTAGAGGTTGTCGATGCCCAGCCAGTCCTCGACCTTGCTGACACCGGACTCGTGGATGGCGACCGTGCGCTTCTTCTCGTCGACGTCGTAGTCGCCGGTCTCCTCGATGCCCTTGAGCGGGTTGCCGGCCTCGCCCTTCTTCAGGCGCAGGACCAGCTTGGCGAAGTCGCCGTACCACTTGGTGGCCTGGTCGGCCGGGCCGGAGATGATCAGCGGCGTACGGGCCTCGTCGACCAGGATGGAGTCGACCTCGTCGACGATCGCGAAGTTGTGACCGCGCTGCACCAGCTCGTCCTGCGACCACGCCATGTTGTCGCGCAGGTAGTCGAAGCCGAACTCGTTGTTCGTGCCGTAGGTGATGTCGCAGTGGTACTGCTCGCGGCGCTGCGCCGGGGTCATGCTGGCGAGGATGCAGCCCACGCTCAGACCCAGGAACTTGTGGACGCGGCCCATCATCTCGGAGTCGCGCTCGGCCAGGTAGTCGTTGACGGTGACGATGTGCACGCCGTCACCGGACAGGGCGTTCAGATACGCCGGGAGGGTGCCGACGAGGGTCTTGCCCTCACCGGTCTTCATCTCGGCGACGTAACCGAGGTGGAGGGCGGCGCCACCCATCATCTGCACGTCGTAGTGCCGCTGGCCGAGCACGCGCTTGGCGGCCTCGCGGACTGTGGCGAACGCCTCGGGGAGCAGGTCGTCCAGGCTCTCACCGTCGGCGTACCGCTGCTTGTACTCATCGGTGAGGGCCCGCAGCTCGGCGTCGGAGAGGTGCACGAAGTCCTCTTCGATGGAGTTGACCTGGTCCGCGATGCGGTGCAGCTTGCGCAGGATCTTGCCTTCGCCTGCACGCATGATCTTCGAGAGGACGGACACGGGGGTTTGTCTCCTTGCCGGTCGGGCCTGGGACGGTCGGTTTCCATTTGACTTACTGAGCAACGGCCATCGTATGCGAGGACCCGGCTGGGCCGGGAGGCCTGGCGGCCTGACGGCTGTTTCATCGGGGACAACGGACGGGACACACGGATAGTGCCGCATCGAGGCAAGTATTTGCGCGAATTGTGACTGCTCGATCACGTTCAGCGAAAACCGATGGCCACCACGCGTGTGGCCGCGCACAATCGGCCGATGGAACCCGTCACACTCACCACGGACCGCCTGGTCCTGCGCGCGGTCGGCCCGCACGACACCCAGGCGGTGTACGACGCCGCGCAGGACCCCGAGATCCAGCGCTGGACCACGGTGCCCTCCCCGTATCTGCCCGAGCACGCGAGCGGCTTCACCGAGGAGCTGGCCCCCGAGGGCTGGGCCCAGGGTTCGATGTTCACCTTCGGCGTCTTCCTCAGCGGCGGGGAACTCGCCGGCATGCTCAGTCTCACCATGCGCTCGCTCGGCGTGGCGGAGGTCGGCTTCTGGGCGGCCAAGGAGCACCGCGGCCGCGGTTACGTCACCGAGGCCACGCTCACCGCCTGCCGGTGGATCTTCACCGAGGTCGCCGTCGACCGGGTCGAATGGCGTGCCGAGGTCGGCAACCGCGCCTCCCGCGCGGTGGCCGAACGCGCGGGCTTCACCCTCGAGGGCACTCTGCGGTCCGCGCTCAACAACAAAGGGGTCCGCCGGGACTGCTGGGTCGGCTCCCTGCTCCCCTCGGACCTGGGCCTGCCGTCCACGGCGCCGTACCTCCCCGCCCCCTCCTGACCTCCGGGCACGGCCCTCGGGGCACGGTCTTCCCAGCTCACGGCCGACTGTCAGTGGCACCCTCTATCGTCCCGGGCATGACGACCCATCCGCGTCCGACCACCACTCTCACCGCGGACGACGCCCGCCGCATCGCCCTGCGGGCCCAGGGCTTCCTCGGCGCCCCCGACCGGCGCGCCGGAGTCCGCGGGGTGCTGCGCCACCTCGGCGCGGTCCAGCTCGACACGATCTCGGTGCTCGCCCGCTCCCACGAGCTCGTGCCGTACGCCCGGCTCGGCGCGGTCGGTCGCAAGGCGGTCGAGGACGCCTACTGGCGTGACACGCACGCCTTCGAGTACTGGTCGCACGCGGCGTGCATCCTCCCCGTGGAGGAGTGGCCGCACTTCGCCTTCCGCCGCCGCGCCTACCGGCACCGCCCGCACTGGAACCACGAGCTGCCCGAGGGTGCCTACGACCAGGTCATCAAGCAGCTGCGCTCGGAGGGCCCGCTGACCTCCACGGAACTGGGCGGCGCCAAGAAGACCAGCGACTGGTGGGACTGGTCCGGCACCAAGGTCGCGGTGGAGCGCGCGCTGATGTACGGCGAGGTGGTGTGCGTCGAGCGGCGCGGCTGGAAGCGGGTGTACGACCTGGCCGAGCGCGCCGTGCCGGACGCGCTGCTGCACGACGAGCTGGACGACACCGAGTGCCTGCGCCGCCTGGTCCGGCTGGCCGGCGAGTCCCTCGGTGTCGGCACGCGCGCGGACATCGCCGACTACCACCGTCTCAAGGGCGAACAGGTCGACGCGGTGATCGCCGACTCGGGGCTGGTGCCGGTCGAGGTCGAGGGCTGGGGGAGGCCGGCCTGGGCCGACCCGGCGGCCCTGGCGACGCCGCCGCGCGGCCGTCACCGCACCACGCTGCTGTCGCCCTTCGACTCGCTGGTCTGGGAGCGGGCGCGCACGGAACGGATCTTCGGCTTCACCCACCGTCTGGAGGCGTACGTGCCCAGGCCCAAGCGGGTCTTCGGCTACTTCGCCATGCCGGTGCTCGCCGGCGGCAGGCTGGTCGGACGTGTGGACCCGGCCCGGGAGGGCCGCACACTGGTGGCCAAGCAGGTCACCCTGGACGGTCCGAAGGCGGTCCCGGCGGTCGCCCAGGCCCTGATCGAGGCGGCCACCTGGGTGGACTGCACGGACGTGCGGGTGGAACGGGTGGACGCGCCCGGCCTGCGCGAGCCCCTGACGAGGGAACTCGCGCGCACCCTCGCCTAGGCCCGCGCGGCCGCCAGAGCCGACAGGACCGCTATCGGATCTCGAGGATCTTCTCCCGCATCGCATAGACCACGGCTTCCATCCTGGAGTGCAGCTGGAGCTTCTCCAGGATGTTGCGGACATGGTTCTTCACCGTGTTCTCGGAGATGAACAGCTCCTTGGCGATGTCCCGGTTGTTCATCCCGGTGGCGACGAGCTTGAGGACTTCCAGCTCCCGATCGGTCAGCCGGGGCGCGGGCACCAGCCGGCGCTCGTCGGTGCGCTGGATCATCGACTTGAACTCGGTGAGCAGCTTGGACGCCATGGACGGGCTGATCTGCGACTGGCCGTCGGCCACCGCGCGGATGGCGGTCGCCACCTCGTCCGTGGAGATCTCCTTGAGGAGGTATCCGGTCGCGCCCGCCTTGATCGCCTCGTAGAGATCGGCCTCCTCGTCGCTGATCGTCAGCATGATGATCTTGGCGCTGGGAGCGACCTCCTTGATGGAGGTGCAGGCCTCGATCCCGCCACGCTTGGGCATGCGGACGTCCATCAGCACGATGTCGGGCAGCAGGTCGGCGGCCTTGTCCACGGCCTCGGCACCGTCACCGGCCTCGCCGACGACCTGGATGTCCTCCTCGGCGGCGAGCACGATCTCCAGGCCGCGCCGGAAGAGGGCGTGGTCGTCCACGACCAGGACTCTGATCGGCTCCGCGCGCACGGAGCCCGCGTCCGGGCCCATGCCGATGACGCCGTCGTCGCCGTCCTCGTCCCGCATCGGTCCGAAGGTGTCCGCCATCGTTCCTCCCCCTGAGGCTGTGGCCTGTGGTCCTGTGCCATCGCCAACCCAAGGCACCGGCCCACCGGTTGGGCCGGTCCGGCCATGATTCCATGCCCAGGCGACACCGGGGTGACGTGCGAGGCGTGAAGTGGTCGCACACAGGTGCCCCTGGGGGCGCACACGCGCTTCCAGGGGCACCGGCTCGGCTTGGGCCGGGTGGGTCAGCCGCCCAGCGTGCCGCCCGCCGCGGGCGGCTCCGCCTCAGCGACCATCGGGTCCGTGCTGAGGTGGATCACGCCGTAGTCATAGGCATGTCGCCGGTAGACGACGCTCGGTTCCTTCGACTCCGCGTCGACGAACAAGTAGAAGTCATGACCGACCAGTTCCATCTCGTAGAGGGCCTGGTCGAGGCTCATCGGGGAGGCGACGTGGGTCTTCTCGCGAACGACGAGGGGTCCTTCACCCTTGACCTCCAGGGAGCCGATCTTCTTCGTCGGCACCGCGTCCGACTCTTCCTCATGGACGGGGACGCCGTCGCCGTTCAGCGTCGCCGCGCCCGGGACGTGGTCGGCGACCTCGGCCGCCGGGATACGGCGTGCGCCACGCCGCGAGAAACGCTTGTCGTGCTGCTTGCGCAGCCGGGCACCCAGTTTCTCCGCCGCCATGTCGAGCGCCGCGTACGGATCGCTGGCCGCCGCTTCCGCCCGGATCACCGGACCGCGGGAGCGCAGCGTGATCTCCACTCGGTCACAGCGGTCGGCCTGTCGAGGGTTGGGCTCCTTGGACACCTCAACGTCGAGGCTGATCACCTTGGCATCGAGCTTCTGGATCTTCTCCAGATTCAGCTTCTCGGCCACGTGCTTGCGGAACCGGTCGGGCACCTCGGTCTTGCGGCCTTTGACGACGATGTCCACGCAGAACTCCGTTCCCGGATCGCTCCGCTCGGTCGGCGGAGCATCTCCCTTTCGCACCAGGTCCGGTGAGCACCGGACCTCGGACTCGGTGACTTACACCTCCTCCTCCCCCGATGGCGAGATCTCCACCCCACCGGCACGGGTGATTGCGGAAAACCCCGTGGCACGGCATTCCGATAGGAGAGGTATGGGCTGCGCCTTTCCTCACAACCGAACATATCTCGCCCGGACGGATGTCGTCACCCTCTACTCCCGCGTACCTCCGTTCAGGTGAATTACCCCTCTTGCTACCTGCAACGACGCAAGCTGACGATCAGTTCCTGTTTATTTCGAAGGAATCCAGCGGAGCACCGATCACGGCCGCTTGAAGCGCATACCGGAGGGTGTTCCCGGCCCCCTTTTCCGGTGCACCATGCACCCACTTCCCGGTCTCCTCTCGTACTGCCGTCCGTCGTTCATCCCTTCCTTCCCGAGTTACGGCCCCGTACACGGCCGTGCTCACTCCGGTTCGCTCCTCCGCCACGTCCCGGACAGCCCGCGCCGCCTCCGCGAGGCTGGCACCCGTGGTGATCAGGTCGTCGACGAGCACGACCTGTCCCGCGCCGAGCAGCCGGTCACCGCCCGCCGTCACCTCCAGCGCGCCCGCGACGTTCGCCAGCCGCCGCCGGGCGTCCAGCCCGGCCTGGTCCGCCACGGGCCGCCGCTGGCGCAGTACGGCCGCCACCCTGGCCGGCGTCCCGGTGCGCCGCAGCTCCCTGGCCGCCGCGAGCGCGATCCGCCGCACCGGATCGTGCCCACGCGCCCGCACCGCCCACCGGGCGGAGGGCACCGGCACGAGCAGCACGGGATCGACGCGTCCGGCGCCGGAACGAGGACCGACACCGACCCCGCCGGGGACACCGGCACCGCCGCCGAACCCCGCCCGCACGGCCCCCGCCAAGGCAGCGCCCAGCGCGCCGGCGAGAACCAGCACGCCCCGCTCCTTGTGCGCGAGAAGAAGCGTGCGCACCTCCTGTGCGTACGGAGCGGCCGCGTGGACCACCGGCAGCCCGGCCGGCTCCGGCACCGGCCACACCCGTCGCGGCGCGCGCCCGCACAGCGCTGCCCGGCACCGCGGGCAGAGCACCGTACGAGGTGCCCCGCAGCCCGTGCAGTCGGCCGGCAGCACCAGGTCGGTGAGGTCCTGCCACCACCCCCGCATGTCCACCACTGTGCCAATGCCGGCGCGGCCCGGCCACCCCTGTGGAAAACCTCCTGTGGACGACTCGGAGGACCGCTCTCCGCCCTTCCCTCACCCCGGGGGGAGGGCGCGGTACACGACACGAGGGAAGGGGCCGTAGGCGACACGAGCGAAAGGCCGGTGGGTGAACCGAGCGAAGGGGCGGTGGGCGACACGGAAGGGGCGGTGGCCGTACGCGGCGCTCAGCCCGGATAGACCGGCGCGGTCCCGTCCTTGTCGACCTTCTGCCACTGCGACCCGGTCGGCAGCAGTACGATCCCGTCCTCCGAACGGGCCACCAGGGGTACCCGTTCGTCCTCGGACGCGGCGATCGACTTGACGCCGGTGAGCGCGCCCGGCGCCGGACCGTCGAGCGTGGAGCCGTCGACCTGCACGTACCGCATCTGCAGCACGCCGCCCTGCTCCCGGCCGACGACGAGCAGCCTGCTGTCCCCGGCCCATGACAGGGCGCTGACCTGCTCCAAGTCCGGCGCGGCCGATCGCAGTTCGACCACCGACGTGCCCTGGCCGGTGCCGTCGTCGCGCTGGATCCGGCCGATGAGCAGGGACTGCTTGCCGTTCTTCTCGACCACGAGCGCGATCCGGACCCCGTCGGCGGCGACGCGCGCGTCCTTGATCTGGCCGGACAGGTCCGGAACCGCGACCTCCTGCGGTTTGGTGGCGCCCTGTTCCAGGATGTACAGCCGCGGACGGTGCGGGTTTCGGTCGGCCACCCACAGGTCGCCGCGAGCGTCCCAGCTCGGTGTCGTCAGCCGGTCGTCCGTGGTCGCGCCCTGGCTGGTCACCAGCGGGTTCCCGAGCGAACCGGCCGACGCCAGCGACGTCACGTACAACGACCGGCCCTGGTCGCCCACCCCGGCGGCGGTGTGCTCGTCCCGGGACACCGCGACCGACTCGAGGCCCTTGCCGCCCTCGCCCAGCGGGCCCGGCACCGGGACAGCGCTGCTGCCCGCGCTTCCCGTCGGCATCCGCACCAGCCGGTGCTTGCCGTCGAGGAAGTACAGGTTGTCCGGGCTCTTGGCCGACCCGTGCCACGCGGTGGCCTCGGCGCGCTCCTCGCTCAGGTCGCACAGCCGGTGACCGCCGACGCCCTGCAGCTCGACCGACTCCAGCGTCGGCGCCAGGTTCCGCAGCGTGAACAGCAGCTGCGTCGCCATCTCGGTGCACTTGGCCGTCGCGACCTGGGACGCCTTGAGGTCCAGCGGCACGGTCAGCCTGTTCTGGTCGTCCGGCGCCAGCCCCGACACGTCCTTCTGCAAGGCCGTACCGGTCGGGAAGCTGGACCTGACGACCGGGCCGAGCCAGCGGGTGGGGCCGGCCAGCAGCGAGCGGACCATCTGTGTCATCGGGTCCACCTTGCTGCGCACGAACACGGGATCGGCGACCGCCACCGGCTCCCCCGCCGCCCCGACCGCCGTGTCGGAGGCGAAGTAGTACTTGTCGACGGACGTGTAGTTGCGCTGGAAGTCCGACTTGCCCATGACGACACCGTCGGGCAGCGCGTCGATACGCCACTGGCCGTTCTTGGCGTCCCGCGCGAGGTGCACCTTCTGGCTGTAGAAGCCGCCGGCCGGCTGATACGCCTGATGCGCGTCCACCGTCGCGACGCGGCTGCCCGCGAGGACACAGCTGACTCCGGTGGCCGGCTCTCCGCCGTTGCCCGCCCGGCAGTCGGGCTCGATGCTCGGCCCGTTGGCGAGGACCGTGGTCGACCGCTCCGGGCGCCACTTGTGCGCCGCCTCGGGCGTCAGGTACTTGCGCGCCGTGTCGTACGCCGGATCGTCGCTGGTCAGCGCCTCCAGAAAGCCCTGCATGATCTCAGCGGGCCCGGCACCCTCGGCCGGCGGCATGGCGAACACGCGGACTCCCGTGTCCTGCCGCGGCGTGGACTCCACGTTCCGCAGATCCCCGCTGTCGGGCATCGAGGCGCACCCGGCCAGCAGTACGGTCCCCAAGGCGGTGTACGCCACCGCGCGTCCCGGCCGGGGCCGGGCGCCCCCCTTGCGGTCAGCGCCCACGCAATGCCTCCCCTGGCTCGTTCGAGTCCTGCGCTGCGGCCGCCTCCGGTCGGTCCGCGCCCCCGCCGGGTGCCGGATCCGTGGCGGGCCTGTCGTCCGTACGCCGTGCGCCACCGGTGGGCCGGGGCACCACGCGCGCGCCGTTGCCCTGGCCGGGCAGGGCGGCCGGGTCCGCGGCGGCCGGCCGCGGCGCGATCGGGGCGCGCGGCGGCAGCGCGGACGCCTGGGAGCCGCCCTGCTGCAGGGGAACTGTCGCCCGCTTCTCCGCGCCTCCGCCGGGCAGACCGGCCTCGTCGAGGCCGCGGTTGCGGCGCGAGTCCTTGGGCTCCAGCGGTATCGGCGAGCCCCGCAGCGGCTCGTCCGCGGTCCTGGGAAGGGTCAGCCGGAACTGTGAGCCGCCGCCCGGCTCGCCCCAGGCCTGCAGCCAGCCGCCGTGCAGCCGCGCGTCCTCCAGCGCGATGGACAGCCCTAGGCCAGTGCCACCCGTGGTACGCGCGCGTGCCGGGTCCGCCCGCCAGAAGCGGCTGAACACGCGGGTCGCCTCGCCCGGCTTGAGCCCGACGCCGTAGTCACGCACCGCGACGGCGACCGCGCCGCCCGCGGCGGCCAGCTTGACGACGACGTCCTTGCCCTCGCCGTGCTCGACGGCGTTGACGACGAGGTTGCGCAGCACGCGCTCCACGCGGCGGGCGTCGGCCTCGGCGACCACGGGCTGCTGGTCGCCGACCACGCGTATGCGTGTGCCCTTGCGCTCGGCGAGCGGCTCGGCGCCGCTGACCACGCGCCGGACGACCTCCCTGAGGTCTATCGGCTCGGCCTCCAGCGCGGCTGCGCCGGCGTCGAAGCGGCTGATCTCCAGCAGGTCCGCGAGCAGCGACTCGAACCGGTCCAGCTGGTCGGCGAGCAGCTCGGCCGAGCGCGCCGTCACCGGGTCGAAGTCCTCGCGCGCCTCATGGATGACGTCGGCGGCCATGCGGACGGTCGTCAGCGGGGTGCGCAGCTCGTGCGAGACGTCCGAGACGAACCGGCGCTGCATCCGCGACAGGTCCTCCATCTGCTGGATCTTCACCTGGAGGTTCTGCGCCATCTTGTTGAAAGCCTCGCCCAGTCGGGCGATGTCGTCCTCGCCGGTGACCTTCATCCGCTCCTGCAGCCGCCCGGCGGACAGCCGCTCCGCGATCCCGGCCGCCATCCGCACCGGCGTGACGACCTGCCGCACCACCAGCCACGCGATGGCGCCGAGCAGGACGACCACGAACAGTCCGGCGGTCGCAAGGGTGCCCTTGACCAGGCTGAGGGACTTCTCCTCCTGCGTCAGCGGGAAGAGGTAGTACAGCTCGTACGGCCGCCCGTTGGGGTCGTTGACCTGCTTGCCGATGACCAGCGCGGGCTGCGACTCCTTGTCGTTGGAGTAGACGATCCGGGTATAGCTCTGGGCGGCCGTCATACCGCTGTTGACCCGTTCACGCAGGTCATCGGGGATGCTGGAAGTCGGGTTGACGTTTCCGGAGCCGCGCGGGCTGCGTCCGCCGCCACTGTCGTCGCCGACGGGCAGCGTGACGACGTCGAAGGCGCCCGCGCCGCCGCTGGAGAGCGACTCCACGAGGTCGCTCATCCACTGGATGACGTTCTGCGACTGCCGGCCGTCGGTGGTCGCCGTACCGTCGGCGGTGCCCGTCCCGGCGGGCGCACCGGTACCGGTGCCACTGGCCGCCTCGTCCGCCTTCTGCTTGGCCACCGCGAAGCCACCCGTGGCCTGGCTCTGCGAGGCCTTCACCTTCGCGTCCAGCAGGCCGTTGCGAACCTGGCCGATGACGACGAAGCCCAGCAGCAGGACCACGCCGAGGGACATCAACAGCGTCGTGGCGACGACCCGCAGCTGGATGTTGCGCCGCCACAGCCGCATCACCGGCAGCAGCGGACGGCGCACCCAACGCAGGAACAGCCTGAGGACCGGGCTGCCCTGGACTCCGCCCTCGAGCAGCCCGCCCTCGAAGAAACTCCTGAACCGCGCACCCGTGTTCCGGCCGACAGGCCGCCCCGGACGGGCCCCGGACCGGCCGGGAGCCGAAGCGGCGCTGTCCCCGGACATGTCAGCTCGGTCCGGCCTTGTAACCGACACCACGGACGGTCACCACGATTTCCGGTCGCTCGGGGTCCTTCTCGACCTTGGAACGCAGCCGCTGCACGTGCACGTTGACGAGCCGCGTGTCGGCGGCATGCCGATAGCCCCACACCTGCTCGAGCAGCACCTCACGGGTGAACACCTGCCAGGGCTTGCGGGCGAGCGCGACCAGCAGGTCGAACTCCAGCGGGGTCAGCGCGATCGACTGCCCGTCCCGCTTCACCGAGTGCCCGGCCACGTCGATGACCAGGTCACCGATGGTCAGCTGCTCCGGCGCCGGCTCCTCCGACCTGCGCAGCCGTGCCCGGATCCGCGCCACCAGCTCCTTCGGCTTGAACGGCTTGACGATGTAGTCGTCGGCGCCCGACTCCAGGCCCACGACCACGTCGACGGTGTCGCTCTTCGCCGTGAGCATCACGATCGGCACCCCGGACTCCGCCCGGATCAGCCGGCACACCTCGATGCCGTCCCGCCCGGGCAGCATCAGATCGAGCAGCACCAGATCGGGCTTCGTCTCCCGGAAAGCGGCCAGCGCCTTGTCGCCGTCAGCTACGAAAGACGGCTCAAAACCTTCACCACGCAGCACAATGCCGAGCATCTCGGCCAGTGCGGTGTCGTCGTCGACGACAAGGACTCGTCCCTTCATAAACGACATCATCCCATTCTCATAACAGCGACAGGCGCCCTGGTGAGGGAGGTCACTGGCCGGTGACCATAGTCGTACGGGCCCGTCACTGTCTGCCCCTGTCCGTCGATGTCGATGTCGACAGCGGGTGTCGGCTCGGCGTCGCCCGCCTCAGTGCGCCTGGTGCGAGGGCCGCACCAAGGCGCAACACCATGCCCCGGCGCCGTAGGTGTGGGTGCTGCGGCAAGAGCTGGGTGCCGTGACCGTGCCGCGCGTCCTGGCGACGTTGGTGTCGCCGCTGGACGTCACGGCCCCTTGGCCGCGGATCGCCGCAGGAGGGGCCGTTTCCGCCGGTCGGTCCGACGCCGTCCCATCAGCTGAAGGCCGTCTGCCCCGTCCTCGCGCACAGCTCCGCAAGCGCCTGGGCCGTCACGGGTGAAACGGCTCCCTCCTCGGTGACGACGGCCGTCACCAGCTCGGGCGGCGTCACGTCGAACGCCGGGTTGTACGCCTGGGTCCCCAGGGGTGCCACCGGAATCCCGCCTCCTGCTCCCGTCACCGGCACCTGGGGAGCTGTGACCTCGGTCACCTCGTAGCCGGGTCGCTGCTCGACCTCGATGGACGCCCCGTCGGGGGTGTCCGGGTCGACCGTCGTCACCGGGGCCACCACGATGAACGGCACATGGTGGTACCGCGCCAGCACAGCGAGCGGGTAGCTTCCCACCTTGTTCGCCACCGAGCCGTCGGCCGCGATCCGGTCCGCCCCGATCAGCACCGCGTCCACCTCACCCGCCGCCATGAGGGAACCCGCGGCATTGTCGGTGAGCAGGGTGTACGCCATGCCACTGCGTGCCGCTTCGTACGCCGTCAGGCGAGCGCCTTGCAGCAACGGCCGTGTCTCGTCCACCCACAGTCGCCGCAGCCGCCCCGCACGGTGCGCCGCGAGGGCCACCGCGAAGGCCGTGCCCTCGCCTCCGGACACCAGCGAACCGCTGTTGCAGTGCGTGAGGATCCGGTGCCCGCCGCCGGGCAGCAGCTCGTCCAGGAGCGCCAGACCATGAACGGCCATCCGGCCGCTGGCCTCGGCGTCCTCCCGGTGCAGCGCCCGCGCCGCGGCGAGCGCCGCCGTCGCCGCCGCGGTGGGATCACCGGTCTTCGTCAGCGCGGCCCTGTACGCCGCCTGAGCCCGGCGTACGCCGAGTGACAGGTTGACCGCGGTGGGCCGGGCGCTCTCCAGCGCGCTTGCCGCCTCGGCCACGTCGAAGCCGCGCGCGGCGGCGAGCGCGACACCGTACGCCCCCGCGATGCCGAGCAGCGGCGCCCCGCGTACGGCGAGGGAACGGATCGCCTCCACCAGCGCCGACGCGTCCGTGCACACCAGCTCGACTTCCTCGGCCGGCAGCCGCGTCTGATCGAGAAGCACCAGCACGGGGCCTTCGGGTGGTTCCTCCCATCGGATCGCAGGTATCTCGGTCGGCCGCTTGTCCCCATCGGTTCGCGCCTGCTGATCAGCCATGCGGTCAGTCTGCCCCGGATCCGGCGGACAATTGAAGGGATCGAGCTCCCACCGCGGCCGGTACCCCGATGACCACCCCATGGCACGATGGCAGCCAACCTGCCGCCGCGACCGCGGACGGGCACCGAGAAGGAGCTTCGATGACAGACACTCCGGGCTGGGCCTCGCCCGGATCCGCCCCGTCGTCCGAGGGGCGGGAACCCGGCCCGTCCGGTCCCGCCGAGCCCGCCGACCGCCCCGGCCACACCGCGCCCGCACCGCAGTCGGATGCGAACGCGCAGGGCGCAGGCGTGAAGTGGTCCAAGGAGCAGCCGCCACCCGGCCAGTGGTCCGCGCCCACCGGTGCCCCAACCCCCCAGCAGGCCCCACCGCCGCCCGGCCCGGGCTGGACGGGACAGCCGCCCGGCAACCCCGGCGGCTACGCAGGCGGACACGCGGGCCCGCCCGGCGGCTACGGGGGCCCGCCCGCCGGCTACGGCGGCCCCGGCGGCCCCGGCGGCCATGGAGCCTGGGGCGCCGGCTGGGGCGGCCCCCCGCCCGCGGCCAAGCCCGGCGTCATCCCGCTGCGCCCGCTCGGCGTCGGCGAGATCCTCGACGGCGCCGTCTCCACCATGCGCACGCACTGGCGCACGGTGCTCGGCATCTCGCTGGCGGTCGCTGTCCTCCTCGACACCAGCATGGTCCTGCTGCAGGGCTTCGTCCTGAACGACGCCGTCGTCCAGGCGAGCGCCAACGACCCGAACGCCAGCCCTCACGAAGCGCTCAGCGCCCTGCGCGAGACCATGATCGGCACCGGGATCGTCTCGGTGATCCGCTCGGTCGCCATCATCATCGCGACCGCCCTGCTCACCACCATCACCAGCCGCGCCGTCCTCGGCAGGCCGGTCAGTGCCGGTGAGGCCTGGCGCGAAGCCCGTCCGCAGGTTCCGAAGCTCTTCGGACTGCTCATCCTGCTGGGCCTGATGTTCGCCGGTGTCGTGATCGTCGGTGTCCTGCCCGGCTTCCTCCTCCTGCTCGCCGGCAACAAGTACGGCGGTGCCGCCCTGCTCGCCCTGGGCATCCTCGCGGCGGCCGTCGTCGTCGTATGGCTGGGAATCCGCTTCTATCTGTCCGCGCCCGCCCTGATGCTGGAACGGCAGGGCATCCTCAAGTCCCTGAAGCGCTCCGGGAAGCTCGTCCGCGGCGCCTGGTGGCGCACCTTCGGCATCGTGCTGCTCACCCTGCTCATCACCGGCATCGTCGCGTCGATCATCACCATCCCCTTCACCGTCATCGGGGCCGCCGTGGGTGGCGACAGCGCCGGTGACCTGCTCGGGACCAGCGGCGGACACCTCGGCTGGACGGCCCTGATCGTCCAGGGGATCGGCGCCCTGATCGGCACCACCCTCACCCTGCCGATCAGCGCGGGCGTCACCGTGCTGCTCTACATCGACCAGCGCATCCGCCGCGAGGCCCTCGACCTCGACCTGGCCCGCGCCGCCGGTGTCCAGGGCCACGGCGCCGGCGCCCCCGGTCCGGTCCCGGGGAGCTGATGCGGTGAGCTTCACGGGGGGAGCACTCACGGCGGCCCCGTCCGGCGCCGGCACCACGGCAGTCCGAGGCCTGCTGCACGCCACGGACACGGCGTTCCGCGCAGCGGGCGGCTCGGGAGACGAGCCGCCCGTGACCATCCCGCGTGATCCCGCGCGGGAGGCGGCTCGCCGCGAGCTGTCCAAGCGGATGTACCACGAGAACGACCCCGGGCTGTTCCAGCGCGCGCTGAACGCGTTCTGGGACTGGCTCGACCGGCTGTTCAACTCGGCCGCCTCCGCGACACCCGGCGGCGCGGTCGGCCTGCTCGTCGTGGTCCTGTTCGTCGTCGCCGTCCTGGCCGCCCTGTGGTGGCGTCTGGGCACCCCGCGCCGGCAGCCCGCCTCCACCGCCGCCGTCCTGTTCGACGACCGCCCGCGCAGCGCCGCCGAACACCGCGCGACCGCCGAGGCACACGCGGTCCAGGGCCACTGGAACCAGGCCGTGCAGGAACGCATGCGGGCCATCGTCCGCTCCCTGGAGGAGCGGACCCTGCTCGACGTCCGCCCGGGCCGCACCGCCGACGAAGCGGCCGCCGAGGCCGGCCGTGCTCTGCCCGCACACACCGACCGGCTGCGCGCCGCGGCCCGCGAGTTCGACGACGTGACATACGGCGGACGCAGGACCACCGAGCAGTCGTACGACCGCATCGCCGAACTCGACCGCGACCTGGAACGCACCAGGCCCGCCCTCGCCCACAGCCCCACCAGCACGGCCCACACCACCCCCCAGGGGGCCACCGAGTGACCACCGAGGCCACGCTGCCGACCACCTCCACCGCGCCCACCGCCCGCCAGGTGTGGACCCGCGCGCGCGGCATCGCCCTCGCGGCCGTGCTGATCCTCGCGGCAGCCGTCGCCATGGCGGCCGTACGCTCCACCACCCGGCACGGCGAACTGGACCCCCGTTCCGTCGACCCCTACGGCAGCCGCGCCGTCGCCCAACTCCTCGCCGACCGGGGCGTCTCCACGCGCGTAGTCACCACACTCGGGGCCGCACGCGCCGCCGCCGGTCCGGACACCACCCTGCTCGTCGCCGTACCCGACCTGCTGACCGGCAGTCAGCAGACCCGACTGCGCAAGGCCATCGCCGCCTCCGGCGGGCGCACCGTCCTCCTCGCGGCCGGCACCCCCTCCGTCGGGCGCCTCGCGCCCGGAGTCACCGCGGACCCCGCCACCAGCGCCGACACCACCCTCGCCCCCCACTGCGCCCTCCCCGAGGCCCGGCGCGCGGGCAGCGCCGACACCGGCGGCATCCGCTACACCACCACCCACCTCGACGCCGACTCCTGCTACCCCAGCGCACGCCTCGCCACCCTGCTGCGCATCCCCGAGGCATCCGGGGGCGGAGACACCGTCGTGCTCGGCGCGCCCGACATCCTCTACAACAACCGTCTCGACAAGCAGGGCAACGCCTCGCTCGCCCTCCAACTCCTCGGCTCGCGCCCGCATCTGGTCTGGTACCTCCCCACGCTCTCCGACACCTCGGCCACCGGCACCGGCGGCCAGAAGGACTTCCTCGACCTGCTCCCCTCGGGCTGGCTCTGGGGCACACTGCAGCTCTTCGTCGCAGCGGTCCTCGCCGCCTTCTGGCGGGCACGCCGCTTCGGGCCCCTCGTGCCCGAGAAACTCCCCGTCGCGATCCGCGCCTCCGAGACCGCCGAAGGCCGCGCCCGCCTCTACCGCAAGGCCGACGCCCGCGACCGCGCGGCCGACGCTCTTCGCTCCACCACCCGCACCCGGCTCGCCCCCCTCGTCGGCATCCCCGCCACCCAGGCGCACACGCCCGAGGCCCTGCTCCCCGCCCTGTCCGCCCACCTCACCGGCGGCGAACGGGCCCTGCAACCCCTCCTCTTCGGACAGCCGCCCGGCGACGACGCGGCCCTCATCGCACTGACCGACCAACTCGACGCCCTCGAAAGAGAGGTACGCCGTTCATGATGGACCCGACCACTGACAACGCCGGGAAGGCCGGGGACGCGAGCACCGCCCGCGCCTCCCTGGAAGCCCTGCGCGCCGAGATCGCCAAAGCCGTGGTCGGCCAGGACCCCGCCGTGACCGGCCTCGTCGTCGCCCTCCTGTGCCGCGGACACGTTCTCCTCGAAGGAGTCCCAGGAGTCGCCAAGACGCTGCTCGTGCGCGCCCTCGCGTCGGCACTCGAACTCGACACCAAACGCGTCCAGTTCACCCCCGACCTGATGCCCAGCGACGTCACAGGCTCCCTCGTCTACGACGCCCGGAGCGCCGAGTTCTCCTTCCAGGAAGGCCCGGTCTTCACCAACCTCCTCCTCGCGGACGAGATCAACCGCACCCCGCCCAAGACCCAGTCCTCCCTCCTCGAAGCCATGGAGGAGCGCCAGGTCACCGTCGACGGCAGCCCTCGCCCGCTCCCCGAGCCGTTCCTGGTCGCGGCGACCCAGAACCCGGTCGAGTACGAGGGCACCTATCCCCTCCCGGAAGCCCAACTGGACCGCTTCCTCCTGAAACTGACGATCCCTCTGCCCTCGCGGCAGGACGAGATCGACGTCCTCACCCGCCACGCCTCGGGCTTCAACCCGCGCGACCTGCGCGCCGCCGGCGTACGCCCCGTCGCCGACGCCGCCGACCTGGAAGCGGCCCGCGCCGCGGTCGCCAAGACGGCCGTCTCCCCCGAGATCACCGCCTACGTCGTCGACATCTGCCGCGCCACCCGCGAGTCGCCCTCCCTCACCCTGGGCGTCTCCCCGCGCGGTGCCACCGCTCTCCTGGCCGCCTCGCGCGCCTGGGCCTGGCTGACGGGCCGCGACTACGTCATCCCCGACGACGTGAAGGCACTCGCCCTGCCCACTCTGCGCCACCGGATCCAGCTGCGTCCCGAGGCGGAGATGGAGGGCGTGACGGCGGACTCCGTCATCAACGCGATCCTCGCCCACGTCCCGGTCCCCCGCTGATGGCGCTCACCGGCCGCGCCGCCCTCCTCGCGGCCCTCGGCTCGATCCCCGTCGGCATCCTGGAACCCGGCTGGACGGGCATCCTCGCGGTCAACGGTCCCCTGGCGCTCGCCTGCG
This sequence comes from Streptomyces sp. NPDC046759, assembly GCF_040645475.1. NCBI lineage: Bacteria > Bacillati > Actinomycetota > Actinomycetes > Kitasatosporales > Streptomycetaceae > Streptomyces > Streptomyces sp. NPDC046759. The sequence goes on from NZ_JBEYYJ010000029.1 coordinate 132,584, forward strand.
CCTGCGACTACGCGCTCGCCGCCCCCGTACGACGGCTCGTCCTGTCCCGCTCCGGCGACAGCTCCACCCGTCTCGGCGAAACCGCCGATGTCACGCTCACGCTCACCAATCCCTCCCGACGCCCCCTGCGGGCACACCTACGGGACGCGTGGCCACCTAGCAGCTGGCAGGCCGGCACCGAGACCGAGGCCTCCCGCCACCGGCTGACCGTCCCCCCGGGCGAACGCCGACGCGTGACCACGCGGCTGCGCCCCACCCGCCGCGGCGACCGCCGGGCCGACCGCGTGACCATCCGCTCCTACGGCCCGCTCGGCCTGTTCTTCCGCCAAGGCACCCACAAGCTGCCCTGGTCGGTACGAGTCCTTCCCCCGTTCACCAGCCGGAAGCACCTCCCGTCGAAACTCGCCCGATTGCGTGAACTCGACGGCCGCACGAGCGTGCTGACCCGCGGCGAAGGAACCGAGTTCGACAGCCTGCGCGAGTACGTCCCCGGAGACGACACCCGCTCGATCGACTGGCGGGCCACCGCCCGCCAGTCCGCCGTCGCTGTCCGCACCTGGCGCCCCGAACGCGACCGTCACATCCTGCTCGTCCTGGACACAGGCCGGACCTCGGCGGGTCGCGTGGGCGACGCGCCGCGCCTCGACGCCTCCATGGACGCGGCACTCCTCCTGGCGGCCCTGGCGTCCCGTGCCGGCGACCGGGTGGCGCTTCTGGCGTACGACCGCCGGGTGCGCGCCCTGGTCCAGGGCCGCTCCGCCGGCGACGTACTGCCGGGCCTGGTGAACGCCATGGCCCCGCTGGAACCGGAACTCGTCGAGACGGACGCCCGCGGGCTCAGTGCGGCGGCCCTGCGTACGGCACCGCGCCGGTCCCTGATCGTGCTGTTCACGACGCTGGATGCCGCTCCAGTGGAACAGGGGCTGCTCCCGGTACTTCCGCAGCTCGCCCGACGGCACACGCTTATGGTCGCCTCGGTGGCCGATCCGCATGTCGCCCGCATGGCCGAGGCTCGGGGCAACACCGAGGCGGTCTACGAGGCCGCAGCAGCGGCCCAGGCGCACAGCGAACGTCAGCACACCGCTGAGCAGTTGCGCAGGCATGGGGCGACAGTCGTGGACGCGACGCCGGATGACCTGGCACCGGCACTGGCGGATGCGTATCTGGCCCTGAAGGCGGCGGGCCGGCTCTGATCGCCTCGGCCCCGCCGCCCTTCGGGGAATGCAGTTCCGCACTTGCCCTGAAATGCAGAAACCCCCGCACCGTGTGGTGCGGGGGTTTCCCTGAAAAATTGTTCGGCGGTGTCCTACTCTCCCACAGGGTCCCCCCTGCAGTACCATCGGCGCTGTGAGGCTTAGCTTCCGGGTTCGGAATGTAACCGGGCGTTTCCCTCACGCTATGACCACCGAAACACTATGAAACTGTGAACGCCGCACCACCGAACCAATATCGGCGGGGCTGTTCGTGGTTTCAGAACCAACACAGTGGACGCGAGCAACTGAGGACAAGCCCTCGGCCTATTAGTACCGGTCACCTCCACCAGTTACCT